>NZ_CAWPKW010000304.1:0-36309 GCF_963888615.1 Brasilonema octagenarum UFV-OR1
CTACGGAGGGAGACCCTCCTGCAGTACTGGCTCTCCAACGCAGTGGCTCCCCTCCCGCAGCACTGGTCTCACCGCCCACGGCGCTGCCTCCTTCTGGCTCTTGACTCCTGAGTTCTTTTGTTAAAATAGTCTCGGTTTTTGAGAGATCTACCAGTGGTTTAAACAAATCCCTGTTACCTTTGGAAAAGTAACCGGATTCAATCTGGTCAATCGCTTGTTTAAGTTGAGGATTACTGTTGTAATAATCCCACGGATGGTAGCCTTGAGCTTTCATTTGTGAAACTTGCTGTGCCGTCAGTCCAAAGAGGAAGAAATTTTCGTGTCCGACGCGATCGCCCCAAAGGGGCGATTGCGAATTTCAATATTCGCCCCATCCAGTGTACCAATCGTCAATGTGCCATTCATCGCAAAGTTCATTTTATATCAAATCCGTTTGTATCAGAATTATTTCTCCCTCTTCTCTCTCTGCGTTCTCTGCGCCTCTGCGGTTTTTTAATGATTCAGATGTTACCGGATTTAATATTACTCGTGCCAGAAGCTTCTTTACCAGCAGTCGAGATTTGTTCCGAAACATCAGCCGCTGGATATATTCGCTGTGCTAATGCCACATTGTAGTTTGCTAGAAAAACCACTTTAAGGCGAGACCCAAGGTAGTGTTAAGCTGTTTTCAATCAAACCTGATGAGTGATGGAGATGGAGCGATTTTGTAATATTTTTATATTTTCTAATTTCTTAAGCTTTTTCCTCAACCTTGGATGTTGGCAAGTACTTTTGTAATACCTCCCCAACCAACAAAAAGAAGATTCCACTCAGAATTCCTATTCCCATGATGTTCAATTCAACGCTACCAAATCCTCCTAGAATATCAGGACTTATAAGTGTTATAATGAGTAATGAAAAAGCCGAAAAACTACTTATTGTTAAAGACAGCTTTACGCTTTGTTTGGAGAAGTTATAGCGTTCCGTTTGAGCGATTAAATAAGCAACAAAAGGAGCAAACACCGCTCCTACATATGCTGCATAAAAATACACAATCAGATTAACAATCTCCCCACCTTTCAAAGCAACGGCAAGACTAAACAGAGCATTTGCAGCAGTGACGAGTAGCCGACTCCAAACAGATGCAGGCAGAATATTGAAGTCCAAAATTGTCTTGGTTTGCACTCGCAAAATACTGCTGCCAATACCCAGCGCTGGAACCAGTAAAGACATAATCATCAGTATACCTAAAGGCTTGTCGGTGCCACCGCCAACCCAAGCTAGGATAAATGGGAGAGCTTGTTTACCATCAATACCAGCAGGCAAAATTCCTGCGTTCTGTGCTGCGACAACAACTGTTGAAGGTAAAAAAGCAAGCAGTAGTAGCAAAATTGCAGCTATTGTACACCCTCGATACAGGCTGTTTTCATCTTTTGCTTGGACAAGAAACTGCTGATACTTCATATCTATAGGTACCAGCAGAATTGTAGACAATGAGACGCCCACTATAGTTGGCAAACTCATATGCTTGAGTGAGCTAGCAAATTCTATGGGCGATCGCACATAATCACCAAAAGCGTGTAACACCCACAGTCCATAAAGCAAAGCCAAAAAGTTCAGAATCAGTAACCCGCGGAATATCCAGCCTGCTTTTTA
The DNA here is from genome assembly GCF_963888615.1 of Brasilonema octagenarum UFV-OR1. Lineage (NCBI taxonomy): Bacteria > Bacillati > Cyanobacteriota > Cyanophyceae > Nostocales > Scytonemataceae > Brasilonema > Brasilonema octagenarum. The sequence continues at coordinate 1,636 of NZ_CAWPKW010000304.1, forward strand.
TATTGGGAGTAAAGAAATGATTGCAAACAGGATAGCCAAAACAACCATCGTCGGGAGAGTGGGTATTCCGAAAACCTTGAGAATAAAAGCTCCAGAAATCAACTGAACGGCTTCAATACCAATCAGCGATAACCACGACATCAGGCTGACAAAAACTTTTACCCCATCTCCGTAGGCAGAACCTAGCAATGTCCAAATTGGCTCTGTTCGCTTCCAGTAAAATTTTGCCAGTCCTAAAAGAGCTATTGTACCAAAGCCAAGGGAGACAGTATAGAGACTGCCAGCAGCCCCTAAAGTTAGTGATTTCTCAGCGGTTCCTAAAACAAACCCCAAACCGTAATGCGCGGATACTAGCAAGGCTGCTAGCGAGAAGGTGTCGAGTCTGCGCTCTAAAGCCATATTGGCATCTGCTCCACAAATTTTTTTTAAATTTCCCCGTGAATTTTTACTGGCTCGTGGCTAGACTTCATTAACTCGTAGAGATCATAAGCATATAAATCTTCCTGACTTGGCTCATCAGTCTGACTTGTTGCCACAATTGGGTCATTGTATGCTTTCGTTCTACCAATCAGTAAAAGTTTTTTTCCGGCACACTCTCCAATTAATCTGAACTGATGGTCGGGAAAAAAGTTGACTTCATCTGTATATAACGTATGATTTTTGATCGGCATATTTTCTCCTCAATTCTTATAAAAGGTGCGACTGGTTAAAATTAATTCTCAACCTTTAGTTGGGAAAGATGCTGATTCTTCGTAGTCAAGGGAATTGCTAGTAGAGATGCACACAATTACTTAAATTTTTGACTTTTGAATTCACAAAAGATACAGGCTCTTCCCTAAAGGAAATCAACAGATATATGTTTACACTGCCAGTAATGAAAGGCAATGTTAGCAAGGAGAACCTGGGGACAACAGCTTGGAATCAGCAGATGCCATAGGTACTCGTTCCAATGCCGACGGAGTTAGCTGACGGGCTAAGACTGGAAGGTGTCTCTCCATTCAAGATTCGCCCCAATACATTGGTTCCTCCGCTTCTAACCCAGAGTTGAAGTTTTTCAGCAACTAGACTGGATTGAATTAGGCAAGTTTTACCCATACATTCACTAAAACTATACTGAAACGTCCAAAGAGTCAATCCATCTTAACTTCCCACATCAGGACGAGTGCTATTTAACAACTTATCTGGTTAATATTTACGGTGAATTGTATTAATAATGCTCTGATGGTGGATGCTTCAGTAATTGGTGAGGAAACGTATATGAGTAAAACCTCATATCTTTACAAATTATACCCAAGAATAAAAAGATTGCTCAGGTGCTGAAATACCTATTTTTTAGGGATACTGCAAGCGCCATGACTGCCATACTTGTCAAGCTTAAAAATTAGCAACAGCCTTAATTGGCTGTTACTAGTTAGGAAAAATCATATGATTGACCAAATTGTAAACCAAACTTTAATCAACTTGCACCATATAGCAATCCGTGCAGGAGTTGTGAAATTACTCGTTGAGGTAGGGAACGCTCTGCACAGGCTATGCCAACACAAATGAAATAGGACTGCCATAGCAGACTTTCAAGCTAAAAAACTTCCGTAGCCGCCGCCTGAGGGCAAAGCGGATGCTGTGCGAACGGCGATCGCCCTTGGCGGCTCCCTTTGGGAGCATCGCACAGTATTGAGCTATGTAACACCTTTGGTTGTGATGGCTTTACGAAGTTTAACCATTGTTTAGTTAAACACATAAAACACGGGTCAGCTACCAACTTTATAGAATTATAAGCTTTCCACAGATGTTTTAGTTTTGTCAGAGAGGATGCCTACACAGTTCGTTCCACACAAATGCTCTCGTAAGCTTATTAACTTCCCACCTCAGGATGAGTGCTATTTAACAACTTATCTGGTTAAGATTTACGATGAATTGTATTAATCATGCTTTTATGATGGATGCTTCGGTAATTGGTGAACAAGTCATTGCTACAAACTTAAAGCAGTTTCTTTTGGTACTTGCAGTTTCTTTAGGGGTGGCGACAATATCACAGATATTTAGCTGGTTTCGGCAAATACCTTACACTTTACTTTTAGTCATTGTAGGCTTAGGGTTAGCTTTTGCCGATGTTCGTTTAGTGGATCTTTCTCCAGAATTAATTTTGTTTATTTTTCTACCACCATTACTTTTTGAAGCAGCATGGAATTTAAAATGGTCGAATTTAAAGCGGGATTTGTTGCCAATTACTCTTTATGCAGTTATTGGGGTTGTGATTTCAATAGTGGGGATGGCAATAGGTTTAAATAAATTTGCAGGAATCTCACTCACAACGGCTTTACTCATCGGGGCTAGTCTTTGTGCCACGGATCCAGTTTCAGTCACTGCTTTATTTCGGGAATTGGGCGTTCCTAGTCGTTTGACAACATTAATTGAAGGTGAAAGCTTGTTCAATGATGGCATGGCAGTTGTTGCTTTTAGTTTTTTAGTGCAACTGCCTTTAGGAACAGCTGAATTAGAATTAAAACCAATTGTGGTAGAACTTTTTACAGTTGTTGGTATTGGTATGGCGGTTGGAGGACTCATTGGTTTTGGGATCTCTTACCTCACCCAACGTTTCGATTTACCACTTGTGGAACAGTCTTTAACTTTAGTTTCTACCTATGCAACATATCTTATTGTTGAGGAGTTAGGTGGATCTGGAGTCATTGGGGTTGTGACGACAGGGTTGATTTTGGGCAATTTTGGTTCTCGGATTGGTATGAACCCGCGTACTCGGGTTATCGTGACTGAGTTCTGGGAATTTCTGGCGTTTTTTGTGAACTCAATTGTCTTTCTGTTGATTGGGGATCAGATACGGTATGCCAGTTTGGAGGAAAACTTAACAATCATTGCAGTGACAGTAGGGGTAATGATTTTAAGTCGGGCAATTGCAATATTGTCTTTAAGTCAATTAAGCAATCTTTTACAAGCATCAAAAATTACTTTACCTGAACAAACTATACTCTGGTGGGGCGGGGTGCGCGGTTCTGTTTCTATTGCTTTGGCTTTGAGTGTACCCACAATTGTAGTAGAGCGAGAAAAAATTATTGCTACAGTGTTTGGTGCAGTATTATTTACTTTGCTATTCCAAGGATTAAGTATCAAACCTTTATTACAAAAGCTTAACTTTCTGGGTGACCAGTCCTTACGCGAGCGATATTTAGAAATAGTTGCACGGACTGTTGCTCTCAATCGTGTCTTACAACACCTTCAAGTAGACCAAAGACCTGGTGTAGACCCAGAGTTTTACCGCTATCAAGAAGCACTGGTTAAAGGAGAAATTGAAAATTTAGAAGCGCAAATTAACCAGCTACAGGATGAGCATCCAAACATCCGCAACTTTCCAGCTGAACAACTCCGAGGAGAACTTTTGGCTATTGAAGCAGATACCTATGCTGAATTTCTGCGGACAGGTCAGTTAAATAAAGAACTTTCTCCATTGCTGGAAGATGTTTTGCAAAATAGTGAGGGGATTTGAAATACACAGATAAATTCTTCTACATTTAGAAGCTTTGAGATATCTTTGCGATGTGAGTTTCTGATAAAATCCTTACGGTGAAAACGTACTCCAACGTAACATAACAGTCGTAAAAGAGTTGTATCTATCGAAGTTATGATAACAGCTAATGTTGACACAAATCCATTAGATCAAGACTCCTCTAATTGGTCTGCCTTGTTGCAGCAACTGTTAGAGCGTCAATCACTTTCGGTATCTCAAGCTTCTAACTTAATGTCTGGTTGGCTACAAGAAGCCATTCCTCCTGTGTTATCGGGTGCTATTTTAGCAGCAATTCAAGCCAAGGGAGTGTCTGCCGAAGAGTTACTTGGCATGGTTGAGGTTCTATATTCTCAATCTAACAAACCAGCGCAACGAGATTTGATTGTTGGTAACTCACCACTTGTAGATACTTGTGGTACTGGGGGAGATGGAGCATCAACATTTAATATTTCCACTGCTGTTGCTTTTGTGACTGCTGCTGCTGGGGTAAAAGTGGCTAAACATGGTAATCGTTCAGCATCTGGAAAAACTGGTTCAGCAGACGTGTTAGAAGCTTTGGGTGTTAATCTTAAAGCAAGTCTGGAGAAAACTCAAGAAGCTGTGAGCGCAGTTGGCATGACTTTCTTGTTTGCACCCGATTGGCATCCAGCTCTCAAAGTTCTCGCCCCTTTACGAAAAACTCTGAAAGTACGCACAATTTTTAATTTGTTAGGTCCATTAATTAATCCCTTAAAACCAACAGGACAGGTTATTGGTGTCAACTCTCCGGTTTTGGTAGAAACTTTTGCTAAGGTTTTAAATCAATTAGGGACTCGCCGCGCAATTACACTTCACGGACGCGAAAAATTAGATGAAGCAGGGTTGGGAGATAAAACTGATTTGGCTGTGTTGTCAAACCAACAAATACACCTGATCGAACTTTCTCCACAACAGCTAGGCTTAAACCCTGCTCCCATTAGTGAATTACGGGGTGGGGATGTTGAAGAGAATGCAGAAATTCTCAAAGCTGTTCTTCAAGGTAAAGGGACTGGGCCACAGCAAGATGTGGTTGCTCTCAATGCAGCGTTTGCACTGTATGTGGGCGAAGCAGTACCAGATCAAGCAGATGATTATCAAACTTTTTCTCAAGCTGTTATTGTTGCTAAGGAAATTCTCCAAAGTGGACTTGCTTGGAAAAAGTTGGAACAGCTTGCTGAATTTTTGAAGTGAAAGATAATCTGCAAGAACATTGAAGAAAGCAGAGGGCAAAGGGATCAATTGGATGGGGATTGATACCCCAATCAATTATGGAAGAAACATCTTTTGCCTGTTCCCTGTTCCCTATAGCGGTTCTCACTTCGGTGCAATATAGTCGTCACCTCACCCCGCATTTGAGTCTCGCAAACGCTCCCCTCTCCTTACCAAGGAGAGGGGCTGGGGGTGAGGTCGTTTTATCGTAACTAATTAGGCGAACTTGATATAATATAAAAATAAAGGCAATCAAGAAAGCTTCACTTTAAACTCAAACGTTTAGATCTTGGTTGTGTATTTGTAGGAAATTCGTGAGTCAACCTTTTGTTCAGGAATAACACTGGTACAAAGGAGGTAATTACAGTATGGCACTAATACGTTGGCGACCATTCCAAGAAATTGAAATCCTGAATCGTCAAATGGATAAAATTTTTGACGACTTTTTCAGTCACAGTCGCGAAATGACAACAAGTTGGACTCCAGCAGTTGAACTGAAAGATACAAATGAAAACTTGACCTTACGTGCTGAACTTCCTGGTGTGGAAGGTAAAGATTTGGAAGTTCAAGTCACACGACAAGCAATTTACATTGCTGGTGAAACTCGTTATGAAAGCACCAATTCAGAACGTGGCTACTTCAGATCTGAGTTACGGTATGGAAAGTTTCAACGAACTATTTCGCTACCTGTTCCAGTCAAGAATGAGGAGGTTAAAGCAGAGTTCAAAAATGGTATTTTGACTTTAACACTACCTAAAATAGAACAAGCCAGATTCAAAGTTGTGAAACTCAAGTTCACTGATGACAATAAGGTGCTAACTGATTCTGACTCTGGGACAGTCGTTGATCTCTCGGTTCAAAAAACTTAGGTTAACTGACCATAACACAATACGGTTCAGTTAAGGATTGTCGGTGATAGCGAAGCACACGTGTAGAGACGTTGCATGCAACGTCTCTACATTGACGTTTTGATAACAGTTTTAGTCTTATCTGAACTGTATTGGACCATAACAGATATTAAATAACGAATCCCCATGAAAAGTGTCCGGATATATGCATTTCATGGGGAATATCTATAATATTGAAGCTTAGTTTTGAAACCCTTTTTTCTATAGCTCGTTTTTGCAAGCTTTCTTAACATAGCCTTAAGTTTTATCACTATCGCGTCAACGAATTTTTAGCTAAATACTCTACGCTTCGCTTTATGTATAGGAGTTCGGTTTGATTTGATGAATTGACTCGTGGAGGAAGGAAACGCTTAACGCTTAACAGAAAGTGTACCTAGCTTAGCAAAAATAAAATATGAGTTTTATATTAATTAAGTTATGGAAAGAACACAATCTTAAAATAAATATTTATACTTCGTTTTTCTGGAATGATTAAAAAATCTATGTAATATACATATGATTAATGATAGCTACATTGCGATTAGTAGAAAAACAGTAATCTAAATCTGGCTCAACAAAAAACTATGACTGAAAATACTATAATAACAAACGTCTTGGAAAAAGTGAATGATCAACTGGTAGTTGGAGATTGGGTCATAAAGATGAATTCACCTCACGGTGCTAGTGTAAATATAGCAACTGAGGAAGAAAAACCGACTTTGCGCTTGCATTCCACCCCATTGATACTTCACCAACCCTTCGACTTCGCTCAGGGTAAACCCTCAGATAATTTTCTGGATCGACAAGAATTAGTCAAAGAAGCTATTGCTACCTTTCAAGCTGGGCAATCAGTAGAATTTTACAGTCCATCTGGTTTTGGGAAAACAGTTTTATTACGTCACTTAGAGCATAATCCTCAAGTCAAATCACTTTTCGCTGCTGGTGTCATTAGCTTATCTCCTGTCCATCCAAATGTAGGAGATTTACTTCAGTTCATATGGGATGCTTTTTATGAAAGCAACATTCCTTATAAACCAACTCCTCAGCAAATTTATCAACAACTTCACACAAAACAGGCTCTTGTCGTCTTAGATGATGATCCACTTATTCAAGACGAATTGCAAGAGTTGATAAATTTAGTACCCAACTGCACCTTCCTGGTTGCTTCATCAACGAGTCGCATCAAGAAAAAGGGGCGCTCAATGAAGCTTTCTGGACTTCCCATGAATGATGCTCTGGTTTTGATGCAAAGGGAATTGCAACGTCCTTTGAATATAGAAGAACAAGAGAAAGCAAAATCGCTATATAAGATTTTAGATGGGCAGCCAATGCGCCTGCGGATAGTGATGGCGAGTATACACCAACAAAGGCGTTCGCTTTTGGAAGTAGTTAGTCAATTGCCTACCTCTGCTTCAAGCAACTATCTACTTCAACAAATAATAGCATCGTTATCAACATCAGAAAAAACAATTCTGGAGTTGTTAACTATTATGGGTGGTGTTGGGCTTGACAATCAAAAAATTACTGAAATTACACAAATTTCAGATGCTTCTGATAAACTCGAAAAACTACGTAAGCATCATCTTGTGCAGCTTGATGGATCTCGATATAAAGTCACTAAAACTATAGTAGAGATTTTACCGCTAGAATCGAAGTTGACAGCATCTTTGGAAAATGCGATCGCCTACTTTGTAAATTGGACTGAACGCCACCAACAGCAACCCAATATCTTATTAGCAGAAATTGATGCGATCGCACAAATCTTGGAAGTTGCAGTCAGAAATAGTCGTTGGCAAGATATCTTACGCTTGGTAAAAGTAGTGGAAGGTACACTCGCTTTAACTAAGCAATGGGGTTTGTGGGAACAAGTACTCCAAAGGGGACTACAAGCATCTCAAGCCGAAAAAGATAGATCTGTGCAAGCGTGGATATTGCATCAACTAGGAACTCGTGCTCTTTGTTTGGAAGAAAACAGCACAGCTTACAATTACCTAACCAAAGCAATACAATTACGAGAATCTCTTGATGATGACATGGGAGTTGCAGCAACTCGCCACAATCTTAAATTGCTCAACCAGTCTTCATCTTCACAAACTCATGCCAGTCAGCAAAAAAATATCGGTACAAATATTGCCGATCAAATAGTTGGAGAAGAAGATACCAAATTGCAGCCACCCCCAGCTCCGCACCTGGTGACGAGAATGAATATAGTATTACCAGATAATAATATTCACTCCAACAAAACTGCCTCTAAAAAAGTTTTGCTTTCTTCAACAAAAATCATCACAACTGGAATTTTAGCAGCAGGAGGATTGTTCGCTTTCTTTCATTGGTATCGTGTCACACCCTCACAACCCCCAAAATCCACTTCTAAACCCACAACAACTGTTAAACCCTCACCTGTTCCCAAACAGGAACCCACAGTAACCGCCACACCGCTACCAATTGTCGAACCTCCATCCACAATTATTACTGCGCCGTCACCTCTTCCTCAACGAACAATCAAAGTCAGTCCACCACTCACACCAGATCTACAAGACGAACAGCCAATAGTTCCTAAACGCCAGAAGTCAAAAATAAAGCCAACAACAGCACCCACAAAATCAGATACACCCACATTCACAAAACCAACAACAGCACCCGCGACATCAGATGCACCTACATTCACAAAACCAACTCCAGACGTAACTACAGTACCAACACCCACACTACAAGCCACCCCTACCCCAAGTGTCACACCGTCGGTGACACCCAATGTTGAAAAAAATCAACCAACCGTAGAACCTACCCCTACTCCGACTTTTACACCAATTCCAACTCCAACACCCACATCACAAGTCGAAGCCACACCGACTCCAGCAGTGACAATAACACCAATTGAGCAAGCACCAAAATCAATGATTGAGAACAACACAGAACTCAAGACGGAGAATACACAATAATCGCTCAAAGGAATCTTGACAAAGCGATCTAAGACTAGACAACGTATGGTAGGGGAAAAGCTACCCAAGAGTTGCTTACCCTAACCATGTTAAAAGTTTTTTAAATAAATCCTAATTTTTCCAAAACTGGTTTGGTGGAAACAATATGCCGATCTAAACCAAGTTCTTTAGGACTGACACCAACAGCTAAAGCAATCAGCTGGGGTAAATGTAGTATTGGTAAACCAAGTTCCTGTCCAATAACTTTTTCCACCTCTTTTTGACGAGAATCCAAATTCAGGTGACAAAGAGGACAAGGTGTCACAATACAATCTGCACCAGCTTCTATGGCTTCTTGAATATGCATTCCAGCCATTTTAAAAGATTGAGCCGTGGCATAACTAGAAAGAGGCCAACCGCAACATTGCGTACGACCTTTGTAATAAATAGGTTCTGCTCCTACCGTACGAAAGACATTTTCCATCGCCTTTGGTTGGAAGGGATCATCATAAGGCATGGATTTTTGCGCACGCAGGAGATAACAGCCATAAAAAGCTGCACACTTTAATCCAGTTAACTTACGATTGACACGTTTTTGAATTTCTTCTAAACCGTAGTCGGTTACTAAAGCATAAAGCAAATGTTTGACCTCTGTTGTTCCTCGATAGGGCGAACACCCTTCTTTTTGCAGCAAGCCGTTCACTTGTTCAAGGTATGCTGGATTTGTTTTTTGGCATTGTTTAAGGTGTTCGTCAACATGACCAATAACACCCTGACAAGTACTGCAATGAGTTAGCAGTGGTAAATTTAACTGTTCTGCTAAAGCAATGTTGCGTGCATTTACCGTATCTTCCAACATTTGGGAATCTTCTTTAAACGTGCCAGAACCACAGCAAGCAGCTTTTTTGAGTTCTATGAGTTCAATGTCTAGGGCTTGGGTTAGGGCAACAGTTGATTGGTGAAGCTCCCGGCAAGCTCCTTGGGCAACACAACCTGGAAAGTATGCGTATTTCAATGTATGGGTTAGCATAGTATCAAAGTTCGTCAATAACTGTTTTATCATTACTTGTTTATTTTGAGGAAGCGGTCGAACGATTTTCAGCAAAGAAAATCCCTTAACAGTGTACGGGTGCTCGCGCTTTCCGATAAGATGAATATGCCCAAAAATATATCCACCATAAACAGCGGATTTTAGCAACTGGTTGAGGAATTGTATCTATGAGCCAAGCGGAAACATTTGATAAGGTAAAAAAAATTGTTGTTGAGCAACTGAGTGTTAAAGACGAACAAGTAACACCACAAGCTAGTTTCGCCAACGATTTAGGAGCTGACTCCCTTGATACGGTTGAACTGGTTATGGCTTTGGAAGAAGAGTTTGACATCGAAATTCCTGATGAAGCCGCCGAAAAAATTACAACTGTACAACAGGCTGTGGACTACATTAACGAGCAACGTGTCCCATCAGCCTAAAAATTGCTGAGTGCTGAGTGCTATTGAGGCTACGGGTACAATGACTGGAGTTGCTATCTCCTCCAAAGGACAGTCTCCAGGAGAGTGTGCCAAAGAGCGTAAACTCCAGGAGGGTAACCGAAGGCAGGCGACTGGCATTGCTGAGTAAAAAGTCAGGAGTCAAGAGTCAAGAGCTTGAAGAAGTAGCAAATTGAACTTGCTAGAATGAGCGAGAGTTAGTCAAAATGGCGAAAAATAAACCAATTAACACCAAATCACTCGTTGAAAATGATGAAGTGATTCTACGTAGGTTTATTTTTAAAATGTAAAATATAGTACTTTTATATCTATCTGCTTTGGCAAAAGCACTGAAGTAGACCAAGTAGTTGTTTGGTACAACTATGGAGAAGTTCTATGTAGCAATGACTAATCTCGTTGTCCCTTTGTCCCTCTTGAAAACTCATCACCTCACCCATAGGGTATGCGCAAAACGCACACCAAAGGTGTACGCCAGGTGCGACAACGGGAGCCACTGCCCTTCGGGTATCTCCTGCGGAGACGCTACGCGAACGCAGTCGCCTACGGAGGGAGACCCTCCTGCAGCGCTGTCTCACCGTGCGCGGGTTCCCCGCGTTGAGGCATGTGGCGTGAGCCAGCGCTGCTCATCCCGGCACTGTGCTCCCTAACGGCGCACTAGCTCACCAACTCATTGCTCAGCACTGTTTTGTTCTGCCTGCATCAATAGCCACTACTACTATCGACATGACTGATTTTATACGTAAACGCGTTGTTGTTACTGGTGTTGGCGCGCTTACACCGATTGGTAATACACCAGCCGAATATTGGGAAGGATTGATCAGCGGACGCAATGGGATTGGTGAAATCACCTTGTTTGATGCGTCTCGTCACGATTGTCGCATTGCTGGTGAGGTCAAAAACTTCGATCCACATGAATACATGGAGCGCAAAGAAGCCAAGCGCATGGATCGATTTGCCCAATTTGGGGTCTCGGCAGCAAAACAGGCTGTAGCAGACGCGCAGTTAGTCATCAACGATCTAAACGCAGAACAAATTGGCGTTATTATTGGTTCTGGCGTTGGTGGCATTAAAGTTTTAGAAGACCAGCAAACAATTTACCTGGATCGTGGTCCGGATCGCTGTAGTCCTTTCATGATACCGATGATGATAGCCAATATGGCAGCCGGCTTGACAGCAATTCACACTGGTGCTAAAGGACCAAATTCCTGCTCGGTAACTGCTTGTGCTGCTGGCTCAAACGCTATCGGGGAAGCTTTTCGCCTCATACAAGGGGGATATGCCCAAGCGATGATTAGTGGAGGATGTGAGGCGGCAATTACACCGTTGTCTTTAGCAGGATTTGCTTCAGCTAGAACACTTTCAACTCGCAATAATGACCCCGGTCATGCAAGCCGCCCATTTGACAAAGACCGTGACGGATTTGTTATGGGTGAAGGTGCAGGCATCTTAATTTTAGAAGAATTGCAGCATGCTTTGAGTCGCAAAGCCAGAATTTATGCAGAAATTATTGGCTATGGTATGACTTGCGACGCTTACCACATGACCTCTCCAGTACCGGGAGGCGAAGGTGCAGCAAGAGCGATCCAACTGGCACTAAAAGACGGTAATATACTACCAGAACAGGTGATCTATGTCAATGCACATGGCACGAGTACCCCAATGAATGATCCGACGGAAACAGCTGCAATGAAAAAAGCTTTAGGTGAACATGCTTATAAGATAGCAGTTAGCTCCACCAAATCAATGACAGGTCATTTGTTGGGTGGTTCTGGTGGTATTGAAGCAGTAGCAACAGTACTGGCGATCGCCAATGACCGGATTCCACCGACAATTAATTTGGAAAACCCAGATCCTGAGTGCGACTTGGATTACGTCCCTAACACCAGCCGGGAAGCAAAAGTCGAAGTGGCACTATCTAATTCTTTCGGTTTTGGCGGTCATAATGTGACACTAGCCTTTAAGAAGTATGTCTAGGGTGGGAAATTTGAGATGCGTGGATTTGACCTAAAAGCATAAAACTCAAGCATTGTCTACATTGAGATGTTGGGCAGAAATCTTGGTAATTCAGTGGGTTCAGCAACGGATAATAGAAGATATCCCCCATAAAATGAATCCAAAATTTTCATCAAAAATCCCAAGATCTGCCGCTTGTCGGTCAACAAGCACCAATGGGATGATGAGGATACTGGCGGGGACCTTTAAAACAGTGAACAGTTAACAGTGAACAGTTAACAGTGAAAACTGGTAACTGATAACTGATAACTGATAAACAACCCCCCAGCTGATGCTCAAAGACTGCTAACCCGTCGTAGAGAACAATCTGATTATGGCTGTTGCAACCCAAACCCTCGAAGAACTTTGTATTAACTCGATCCGCTTTCTGGCAATTGATGCTGTAGAGAAGGCAAAGTCTGGTCACCCAGGACTGCCAATGGGCGCTGCGCCAATGGCATTTGTACTGTGGAATAGCTTTTTGCGGTTTAACCCCAAAAATCCCAAGTGGTTCAACCGCGATCGCTTTGTCCTGTCTGCCGGTCACGGCTCAATGTTGCAGTATGCCCTGCTGTATTTGACTGGTTACGACAGCGTGACCATTGAGGACATCAAGCAATTCCGTCAGTGGGAATCCAAAACCCCCGGACACCCAGAAAACTTCATGACTGCTGGTGTAGAAGTGACTACCGGACCCTTGGGGCAAGGAATTGCCAATGGAGTCGGTTTGGCAATGGCTGAAGCACATCTAGCCGCAAAGTTCAACAAACCCGATGCCAAGATTGTTGACCATTACACCTACGTAATTTTAGGTGATGGCTGCAACATGGAAGGCGTTTCTGGTGAAGCTTGTTCTTACGCGGGACACCTGGGATTAGGCAAACTCATCGCTCTGTACGACGACAACCACATCTCCATCGATGGTTCTACAGATATAGCATTCACCGAAGATGTTTCCAAGCGCTTTGAAGCTTATGGTTGGCACGTGCAGCACGTTGCAGAAGGTAACACTGATTTAGAAGGTCTTGCCAAAGCTATTGAAGCTGCCAAAGGTGTTACTGACAAACCTTCTTTCATTAAAGTCACCACCACCATCGGTTACGGTTCACCCAACAAAGCAAACACAGCTGGCGTTCACGGTGCAGCCCTTGGTGGAGACGAAATTAAACTCACCCGCGACAACTTGGGTTGGGAATACGAGCCTTTTGTAATACCAGAAGATGCTCTTAAGCACTGGCGCAAAGCTGTTGAGCGCGGGGCAAACCTGGAAGAAGAATGGAACAAAGTTTTCAGGGACTACAAAGGCAAATATTCCCAAGAAGCTGCTGAACTTGAGCGGTACCTCAGCGGCAAATTGCCCGATGGTTGGGATAAGGTACTACCTACCTATACCCCGGAAGATAAAGGATTGGCCACCCGCAAACACTCGGAAACTTGCCTCAACAAACTGGGGGCGGTTTTACCTGAGCTGATTGGTGGTTCGGCTGACCTGACTCACTCCAACCTTACCGAACTCAAGGACTCCAAGGATTTTCAGAAAGGGCAATACCAAAACCGTAACGTCCACTTTGGCGTGCGGGAACATGGTATGGGCGCAATCTGTAATGGTATCGCGCTGGATCAATCTGGATTGATTCCTTACGGTGCGACCTTTTTGATCTTCACAGATTACATGCGTGCTGCCATCCGCTTATCCGCCCTATCCCAAGCAGGCGTGATTTGGGTGATGACTCACGATTCGATTGGACAAGGTGAAGATGGTCCAACGCACCAACCAATTGAAACTCTCGCCTCCCTGCGAGCCATTCCTAACTTAACGGTGATTCGTCCCGCAGACGGTAACGAAACCTCTGGCGCTTACAAAGTTGCGATCGAGAAGGCAAAACAAAACGACCCCACCCTGTTGGCGTTTACCCGTCAAAATGTCCCCAACTTAGCAGGTACTTCAATTGAGGGCGTGGCGAAGGGTGGATACACAGTGGTAGATTCTGAAGGTACACCAGATCTGATCTTGATTGGTACTGGTTCAGAATTGAGCCTCTGTGTAACTGCAGCGGAGAAACTCACAGCTCAAGGTAAGAAAGTTCGTGTTGTCTCGTTACCCTCATGGGAACTGTTTGAAGCACAAGATGCAGATTATAAAGAATCTGTTCTGCCTAAAGCTGTCACCAAGCGTGTGTCTGTAGAAGCTGCTGCCAGTTTCGGTTGGCACAAGTATATCGGCACCGAAGGCGATACTGTTAGTATTGATCGCTTTGGTGCTTCAGCTCCAGGTGCAGTTGCCTTAGAGAAATTCGGCTTCACAGTTGATAATGTGTTAGCTAAGTCTAAGGCATTGTTGGGTTAATTAGCAACAGAGTATCTATTCTCTTTCTTTTGGGGTGGGCTTTATTGTCCACCTTTTTTTGTTTTACAGCAGGGAACAGGGAATGTTTAACAGGGAACAGGGAACACTTCGACAAAGCTCAGGGCAACGCAAGCTCAGTGCATCGCTCTTAACGCTTATTCCAAAATTCAAAGAATTTCAAATTTCTCAGTTCAAAATTTCTTAATTATTTTTGAACTTTGAATTTTGTTCGCGCAGCGTGTCCGCAGGACATATTTTGAATTTGAGCGTAAGCGCAAAGCGCACGCTAAGAGCGCTCAGCGAGAGTCAACTACCGACGCCAGTTTGAAACAGACTAACTGATGCTTGTAACTGCTGCGCGACTTCTACAGTTTGTTGTAAAGAAGTTGACACAACACCAGATGAATCAGCAGTGCCAACTGATGCTTTGGCAATTTCCTTCATAAAAACAGCAACAGCCTGGGAAGTCTCAGCTTGAGACACTGTTGTTTGAGAAATTGACTGAACTAACTCGTCAATTTGACGAGATACTTTTACAATCATCTCCATGCTTTGCTTAACGTCTTTGACTAGCTCAGCGCTTTCTACCACCTGAGTGGTTCCTTGTTCTATCGCCTGGATAACTGCTTGCGTTTCTAATTGGATATTTTCTGCAATTTGTTCAATTTCTTGAGTTGCTTCGGCTGACTGTATTGCTAAGCGACCAACTTCGTGAGCCACAACAATAAAACCCTGACATTGTTCACCTGCACGCGTTGCTTCCAGACCAGCATTGATAGCTAGTATATTGGTTTGTAATGCAATTTCGTTAATCAAGGTGACAACTTTAGAAATTTCTTGGGATGACTCGCCAAAACGTTTTATCCTTTTGGCTGTTTCAGTAATTGTTTTTTGCAAATTAAAGATGCTAGATGCGGTATAATCCATTGCTTCACCTGCACTCAAAGCAGTATTGGCAGACGTGCGAGCCACTTGCACTGCTTGAAAAGCATTATTGGCGACTTCTTGAATAGAGAAATTCATTTGATTTACCAACTCAAGGGTGCAGCTAATTTCTTCAGCCTGTTGGAGTGCTTCATCTGCTAAGTGACGAATCGCATCAGAGTTGTCCCCCAGAGAAACATTGACCTGTATAGCCGCTTGTTTGACTTGAAGGACTAGTTGTTGCAAGCTTTCGATAATGGTATTGAAAAAGTTGGCTACTATTCCGATTTCACCGGTTGTCATTTGAGCTCGAACTCTCAGGTCACCTTTGGCTACCTCTTTAACATCATCAATAAGTTCCATCAGCTGATGTTGGAGGAACTCTTTGCTGCGTCTCAATTCTTCTTCCGCCTGTTTGCGTGAGGTAATGTCAGATTGCACCCCAATATAATTTATCACTTGTCCAGTGACGTCTCGTGCTGGAGAAATACTTAATTCACACCAGAATGGGGTACCGTTCTTACGGTAATTCTTAATCACAACATGACATTCTTGCTCTTGTCGCAATGCGTTGCGTATTTGTTCAATAGTCTGTGGATTAGTGTCAGATCCTTGCAAAAATCGGCAGTTGCGTCCTAAAACTTCTTGTGGTGAATAGCCGGTCAAGGCTTCAAATGCAGGATTGCAAAAGATGATAGGATTATCTTCCTGACGAGGGTCTGTTATCACAATTGCATTTCTAGCAGCGGCGATCGCACGGTCACGCACTCGCAGCACTTCCTGTGCAGTGTTAAGTTCATGCAAAAGATTTGCTTGTTCTAAAGCAAGGCTTACTTGAATGGCTAATTGCCCAAATAAATCAATTTCTAGCCGCTGCCAATTCCGAAATTCAGAGCATTCGTGAGCACACAATAAACCTAAAAGCCGATGCTCACTTAAGATAGGTGCAACCAAAATCGACTTAATTTGAAAGCCTTCAAGAATTTGTTGGTAAGAGTCTGAAAAATTCCCCTGATAAATGTTATTTACAGCTTGGACTTGACCATCTTTGTACATTTGAATGTCATCTTTGCCAAACAGAGTAAAGACAGTTCTTCCTAACGTTTTTATCCAACCCTTTCCTACTGACTCGGCAATGATGGTACCGCCCCAGTCAGCATTGAAACGATAGATGATAACGCGGTCTGCGTTCAGTGCTTTTTGGATTTCACAAACCGCTGTGTTGAGAACATCCTCTAACTTGAGAGACTGCCGAATCAGCAGGGTAATGTCCATCAGTAGCTGCGATCGCTGAGCTTCTCCCTGTTTAAGTAATAGTGTTTGGGAAACCATTCGCCGCTCCACAAAGGAAGTTAGCAGTGTGAAACTTAGGATAATAATGGTACTAACGCCAATACTTATAGCTAACTTAGCCAGGGATACTTGCATGGTTGCAACGTTAGTCACTTTAGTTGCTTTAAAACAGGCAGCTGCCATTCCTGTATAATGCATGCCGGAAATTGCAATTGCCATGACGAACGCACTATAAATCTTGCGTCGCCTAAGCGTTTTCCCCGTTTGCAAACGCAGTTGGAAAGCAATCCACAGCGCCAGAATTGATCCACCTATGGCGATCGCCACAGAAAGCATAAACTGTACTGCATTATACTGAATAGCTGCTTCCATCCGCATTGCTGCCATACCAATGTAGTGCATAGAGACAATACCAATGCCCATTAACACACCACCACTCAGCAATTGCTGTGTACTTAAGACTGGGCGACTCGCCAGGAAAAGCGCACCACCAGAGGCAACAATAGCAGGCAGCACCGAAAGCAGCACAGTCAACGCATCATAGCCCATCGATATTGGTAAACTCAAGGCAAGCATGCCAACAAAGTGCATTGACCAGATACCAATTCCCATGACAACAGCACCGCCAATTAACCAAGCTAGTTTTGCCTTTGCTTTAGCTAGCGTTATTTGCCCAGCCAAATCAATAGCGGTGTACGAAGCAAACACAGCTATCACAATTGAAAGGGCAACAAGGAATGGATTATAAGTACTACTTATCGCCACATCTGCCTGCAACATCTCGTTAACCTCACTCTGGATCTTGGTAAAATAGCGCTCCCTACATGAGTCTTTTTGTCACTTTCGTCAAGTGAAGCACACTCATGAATTGAAAAAATCCTGATAACTAAGTTCGGTAGATGCAGTAACTGTTTTGAAAATGGCAGATGCAAAAAGTATTTGTCTCGCTTGTGAGACAGCACGATGAATTTTATACTATAAGAACGTATTTTTACAGTTGTCTTAAATAAAACAACGTTACACCCTATTTAGCTATAAAAGTAAAGTTCTTAATACAACAACATACAATTTCAAATCAGTATTGTCTATAGTAGTGTTTTTAACAACTTAATAGCCGCTTATTTGCTTTATAAGTATCAGTTATACCTGATGATTTGCCACCTTTTGAATCACAATTTCAATACGACGGTTCTTTTGCCGTCCTACGGGATTATCTGAACTATCAGATTTTTGATTTGCTGCTACGGGTTGCGCTTCCCCATAACCCTCTTTCGATATCAAAGACATGTCTATGCCACCTTTTTCACTCAGCCACTTTTGTACTGCTGCTACCCATTGCTCTGACAATTTTAAATTATTATCTTTGGAGCCTTTAGAATCAGTATGTCCTAGGATTTGTAACCAAGTGTTAGGATAATGATTATTGATTGCCTGACTAACTTGACGCAAGATTTTCTTTGCATCTGGGCGAATCGTATCTTTATTAGAGTCAAATAAAAGATCTGCTGGCAGCGTAATAATAGTTAAGTATTGATTTTCCTGAACTTGAATTTGCCCAGATGTAATATCAGGTAAGTTGACTTCAGGATATGTATCCTTAGAAAACTGAATAATGGGAGTTCGGACTTTTGATAACTCTTGTACAAGTAATTGTGCTTGAAAAAACTTTGTTTGAGGTGATTTTACTGTTCCAAACTTTACTTCGGCTTTTGCCGTTGCTGAATATACCAAATTGTTAGCGATGATTGTCAGGATAATAGGTATTAAGTAAATACTGAAACGGAGTGAATACATTTCTTTAAGTCAGAAAATTTAAAATTTACTACAGGCTACCTCAAAAAACAAACAAATGCTTCTTTCTTAAGTTATAGGCATTTTCTGTAACTATGGATACTTGGTTGTTTAATCAATTATGAATTATTTCTCAACTTAGTACCACAAATTTTGCAGAACATAGCATCTGTATCATGGAACGATAAACCGCAGCCAGAACAAATTGTTTCTACTTGATTTGCAGTTTTGACTAGCCTCTTGATCAAATCACCTACTTGCCAAGGAATCAGAGCAATACCTGTTAAAATCATTAATACTGTCAATAAACGACCTAACTCAGAAATTGGAGTCACATCGCCAAAACCAACAGTGGTCATCGTGACTATAGAAAAATAAAAAGCATCCAAAAAAGTAGCAAAATTTTGTGAATTAACAGAATGTTCTACTTGATAAATTAAACCTGAGTAGACAAAAATAATAGCAAATAATGTAAATAATATTCGTGTATAAACTAAACTGTCTTCTGTGCTGACACCCAAGAGAAATTTGTTATCTATAAATCGAATTAAACGCAAAATCCTGAACCATCGTAGCAGTCGAACAAAGCTGATATCAACACCGCCTAATAAATAGGGTAAAATCGCTATTAAGTCAATTAAAGAATAAAAACTAAAAAAGTACTTAATTTTATTTTCCTCACTCCAGATACGGAGTAGATACTCAGCAATAAAAATCAGTAACACAAATGTATCTATGAAATTTAAAATCAGCCGTAAATCATCAGATATGTTATAAGTCTGTGCTACAAAAATAACAGAGGAGAATAAAACTAAACCAGCAATAGTTAAATTCACAATTTTACCTACTGGTGTCTCTAAGTCTTTCAAGTAAAATGCTGTTTTTTCTTTGCTAAGTAACATAAAATTCAGAAGTGGCTACTCATAAATTCAGTAATATAAAGAATCCACAATTAATTGTGGATTTAAAGACTAGCTTAGCAATAGAAAAAGTTTTTTTCAAAAATCCTGAGTTTTAAAAGCGTTCTCGTAGGATATGCTATATTCTGGAAAAATATAATGTTGGAATCTCAAGGTAGTTATGAATCCAGAAGATTTTATGCGTTTGGCGTTGGAAGAAGCAAAAAAAGGAGACGCCCCATACGGTGCTGTGATTGTCAAAGATAACCAAGTGGTTGCCCAAGCTCATAATACAGTGAAGCGAGACAACGATCCTTCTGCTCACGCAGAAATTAATGTCATTCGCAGTTTAACCACTCAACTACAAAACCCTTCTTTAGAAGGTTATACCATATATACTACTGGTGAACCTTGTCCGATGTGTGCATCTGCTTGCGTTTGGACCGGTTTATCAGAAATTATATACGGTGCTTCTATTGAAGATTTAGTTTCAGTTAATCAATCTCAAATTCACATATCATGTCAAGAGGTTATCGTTAAGAGTTTTAGAAAAGTCAAGGTCACAAGAGGTGTTTTAAGAGAAGAGTGTATCAAAGTCTTTCAGTAAAAAAAATTAACTAGGATGATTCAAATAGGGTAAAAAAGAATTAGCGAAAATTGCAGCTTGGGTGCGATCGCGCAAATCTAAACGATTCAAGATATTTGTGACATGATTCTTCACTGTCCCTTCAGAAATATACAGCTGTTGTGCAATTTCTCTGTTACTAGCACCTGTAGCAATCAATCGCAAAACTTCTTTTTCTCTAGGAGTTAGTTCAGCTAAGCTATCTGGTGGAGATGGTGGCTTGGTTGGTGGAACACTAGAAAATTGGGTGAAAAGTTTTTTAACTATTCCTGGTCCCAATTGAGTGTATCCTTTGTTAACAGCACGAATAGCGACAGCCAACTCTTCTGAAGGTGTATCTTTTAGCAAATAACCCATCGCTCCATTCTGTAAAGCGGTTTTTACATACTCATCATCATCAAAGGTTGTTAGTACTAAAACTTTAGTTTTGGGAAAACGCTTTTGAATTTCCCTAGTTGCTGCAACACCATCCATAATAGGCATTCTAATATCCATGAGTACCACATCTGGATAGAATTCTTCAACGAAATGAATTGCAATTTCGCCATTTTCTGCCTCTGCGACAATTTCTAAATCTTCTTCTAATTCCAATAATGCTTTTAATCCTTGACGAATTAAACTTTGATCATCTACAATCAAAACTTTAATCATATTAGTCATAAGTTATTGATTTTTTATCTGGAAATTAGTTTGCGGTAACTTTAGATAAGGGAATATAAGCTGTCATTGTGCAACCAGAACCAGGAGCACTATTAATATGAAAATGACCATTGAGTGCCAAAGTGCGATCACGCATACTTTGAAGTCCAAAACCAGTGGTATTTTGTGTTAAATTAAACCCGATGCCATTGTCCTCAACTTTTAAATGCAAACTAGTTTGAGTCGTGATTATTTCCAGTTTAACTTCTGTAGCTTGTGCATACTTACAGATATTTGTAAATGATTCTTGGACAATGCGGTAAACAGCAGTGCTAACTTCAACTGGAATAGGGTGATCTAAGTGAATTTGACAAATTACTGTTATACCAGTTGAACGTTGAACATTTTCTACAAGTCCAGCGATCGCCTGTGACAAAGATTGCTCATGCAAGGGATGAGAACGCATTGTAGACACTGATTGACGGACATCTTGTAATGCTTTAGAACCTAACTCTTTTGCCCTTCCTAAAAAAGTTTGTGCTTTGGTTGGATTCGATTCCCAAAGTTTCAATGCAGTTTCTAATTGTAAATTTAATGCCGTCAGAGAATGTCCTAAGGAATCATGTATTTCGCGAGCAATGCGGTTGCGTTCTTCAAGAGTAGCTTGATTTTCAATTTGCAAAGCATATTGACGCAGTTTATCATTAGCAATGGCTAGTTTTTCTCGACTTTCTCGCTCAGATAAAACTGTATTCATTAATAGTAAAACAAATAATAACGCTAAGACGAAGACTAAGGCAAAATTGAGAGTAAAAAACCAAAAACGCTCCTGCATTCCTGGAAAAAATCGTATTTGTGCAAAACGACGTCTCAGTGTTAGCACAAATAAAAAAAATGACAAGGCTGTGATAATTAAACGACTTGGTAACTGAAAAATTAAACAACTGCGAGTTACTAAAATGATGTCAAGAAAAGCAAAGATTCTATCACCCTTAACTCCCCAAAAACCAGTTACCAAAATTAGAGATATCTCCAGTGCGGTGTAAATGACTTTACTTATATGGTTACGAGTTGGTAATCTCAAACCCATTAAGCCAAAAAGCACCAGACTACAAATAGTCAGTTCAGGAAAGCTGGTTTGATGTCGATCTGGGTGAGATGGTAGAGCTGCGGTAAAAGCAGCTAACGCTAGCAATACCCACTCCAAATATAGTAGAAACCGGAAAGGATGATTGTAAAATTGAATCGAACGGCTCACAAAAATATACTCAAGCTCAACTAGTTTTATAGTAAAACTATAAATCAAGACTATTCATTTAAGGTTTGCTGGTGAGAATTTTAACAGAGAAAGTATTTTCTATTACCCTTTTATCTTTACTATGCCAAAGAAAGTTGTGAGTTTTTTCTTAGTTACAGAGATAATTTCCTAACCAAAGACTTCATGATTGCTGGATGAATTTACTGATTGTATACATCTATGACTAAAGTCATGGATCTATTCATGACTTTTTCCTCATGTAGCTTTGAAAATTGAACTCTTACCATAGTTGTATCAACTAGGAAAAAAGCACAGAAAGACTTGGATGAAACTCAAAAACTTATCACTAATTTGTGGAGCGATCGCCCTCAGTTTAACTACAACCTCCTTCGCCGTTAAAGCAGAAGCAAACTCCTCTCTACCCTTAGTAGTTGCACAATCTCAGCCAAAAGAAGGACCATTCCAACGTTTGGGACTAACGGATGAGCAAAAAACTAAAATAAAAGAAATTCGTACCAATGCCCGCGCTGAAGTTGACAAAATTCTCACCGAACAACAACGGGAACAGTTAAAAACCGCTATGCAAAACCGCCAGGGACGAGGTGGATTTGCTGCTTTAAATCTTTCTGATGATCAGAAAAACCAATTCCGACAAATCATGCAGTCACAGAAAACGCAAATGGAAGCAGTCCTGACTGCACAACAAAAAGAACAACTGCAAAAATACCGCCAGGAAAAAGGTGCTCGTCGTCAGCAACCCAATATGTAGTTTATCACTGGTGTTGTTGATCATAGCTATGTGAGTTTCCACTAGCTCGGCAGTCTAAAAATTAAGTCCTATTAAGATCCCCGACTTCTCGCGAGAAGTCGGGGATCTTGTTTTTTCACGAGTCTCGCCTGCTTAACATTTCAAATTCTGCTGCCATTTTTTCCCATATAATCCCCTAATTGCATAACTTGATGAGTCTGACCCCTATAAGAAAGAAGATACGAAGGTTAGCTCTTAATCACAAACTTCCGTTCAGTAAACCGGTATAACTTAACGCACATAATCAGACTTTCGTCAATGCGTAAGTCCTAGCTACAACATTATTAAAAGTATAAGGAGTCACTCAAATGTTTAACAAATTTATTGCTACTGTTGCTACTGCCGCTACTGTCTCTACTGTAACTCTTTCTTTGTCTGTTACGTCAGCTTTTGCTGCTCCTCCGAGGGTTCATGTTATCAACAATTGCATGGCTTACAACATGAGTGGACAAGCAGTTTCACCATTAGTAGTTGGTCAATACTACACTGTAGTAGCAACTGGAAAATTTTCTCGCAGTGGTAATAATGGAGTGAAAGTATTGGTTTGGGACCAAAGAAATCAGCGTCGGGGTACACTAAACGTTGCTACCCGTTGCTTGGAATCGAATCAAGGAAGAGTTATATATTATAACTGAATTGTAATCAACTCAACTTTTCCTTGACAATTTGGAGTCAAAAGATACCGCACAACAGGTGTGTGACAACCAGAGCGAAAATTGAGGAATTTCTAAAGAGTTATTAAGCAGTTAAGTACGGTGCTCGTCGTCAGCAACCCAATATGTAGTTTATCACTGGTGTTGTTGATCACAGCTATATGAGTTTCCACTAGCTCGGTAGTCTAAAAATTAAGTCCTATTGAGATCCCCGACAACTTTAAAAGTTGTCGGGGATCTGATTTTTTCAAGAGTTTTCTATCATAGATATAGAAGCCCCACTAAGTTTTTACAAGGCTTGCTTCCATAATGCAACACTTATAAAAAAAAGCTTTGAACAAAAGAAAGATGAATAAGGTTTTTTCGATAAATAAGCTGTCGTCTAAGTTGTTCAGTAAAGTCTCAACTAGACTTGTTGGACAAGTCAGGCAAAAGGTTGAGAAACGGGGAAGAGAAAATAAAAACTCTTTACCCTTTACCCTTTACCCTTTACCCAACTCTAGCAAAAGTCCTATTGTAGAGGTAGGTGAAATATCTAGGGCTAATTGTCTTGTGCCGCGTCCTGTAACCAGATATTCTACATATCATCGCCCAAAGGTCTTCAAGCTCTTGATATTAGCCCTGACAACATTAGGAGTCAGTTTTTTAACACCATCTGCGGCTAAGGCACAAAGTAATTCCACTTCTAGTCCTGGTGTAGGCAACATTCTCAATTATCCTTATGGGACGCGCGTTCATCAAAATGGTGTGATTAACACACCAGATGGCAGTACGATTACTCCTGCCACAACAATCAATAATGGCAATGGCTCTACCACCTACTATTATCAGAATGGGACGCGCGTTAACATCAACACCAATAGAGTTAGCCCTAACGGGGCTGTAATCACACCCGGAAGCTTGAATGGAGGATTGAAGCGTGTACCAGAAAACCCAAACAGAGAACCTTTGCTGACGCCACCAAACCCGAATGGAGGATTAAACCGTGGACTAGAAAACCCGAACAGAGGACCTTTGCTTACGCCAGCAAACCCAACAAGATCATGGCAGAAGCCTTCTTTTTGAACCAGGTAAATACACACAGGGGCAGTAAATGGCATTAAACCAGGTGAGAGTTATCCTAGTAGAACCAGCAGGACCAATTAATGTCGGGTCGATCGCACGGGTGATGAAAAATTTTGGGTTAAATCATCTTGTGTTGGTTAATCCTCAATGTAAACCTTTGTCAGGTGAAGCACTTCAAATGGCGGTTCATGCTAAGGATATTTTAGAGTCAGCAGTCTCAGTGACGACGCTACCAGAAGCATTGCAAGGATGTACGCGGGCGATCGCCACCACCGCTCGTGTTCGTCACTGGGATTCCCCCCTGGAAAATCCCTCCACAGCACTACCTTGGTTACTGGAGCAACCACAACAACCAGCCGCGCTAATTTTTGGTAGGGAAGATCGAGGACTGAGTAATGAAGAATTAAATTATGCTCAGCGGTTTATTCGTATTCCTACCAGTTCTAATTATCCATCGTTGAATTTGGCGACTGCTGTGGCTATTTGCTGTTATGAGTTAGCAAAAAATGACACAGAAAATCAAGAGGATACGCCTAGAGAAAACACGGAGATTCCTAGTGAAAAATTATCTGTACCTTTTGCTGTGCCCATCCCCGCATCTGTTAACGAGTCTGCACCTTTGAACATTTTAGAAGAATACTACCAACAGTTAGAATCACTACTACTCAAGATTGGATATCTTTATCCTCATACAGCAGCTAGCCGTATGGAAACATTTCGGCAAATGTATAATCGTGCTCAATTACAAACTAGAGAAGTTGCGATGTTGCGAGGTATTTTACGACAGGTAGAATGGGCGCTAGAGAACCGGAACAATCATCAAGGCTTTTAACTCATCTTAACTTGTATACTAACTTATCGTCCCAAAACTTGTCATAATAACTTAAGCTCAACTCAAAAAACTAACTATTATAAGCAAAAATTAATGTAAATAATAAGGTGCCTTAGAGGTAAATTGAAAGAGTGGGCTACAAAGTTCGCACACAAAAGACATTTCAATTCCCATCAGGGATTGCTCGAAAGCGACTTTAGCCAATAAAGTAAAACCTTTCTAGATGTGTTCTTTATTTTACACTTTTATTGCTACCCTATCTTATGCCAACGAGAACCGTTATAAAAACAGTCTCACGGCGTCCAAAAACCAGCCGCCGTCCGGTTAAAAGCAAAGTTCCAAAGCAGGGGCAAAATAAAGTCGAAGCGACAAAGCAGCAGCAAGCCCCCTACAGCCGAACAATGCCTACACGTATAAAATCGATTCCCCCCTTAATCCCTGTGACTTCGCCCACAAAGCGATCAGGAGTACCACCAACACCAGCCAAACCAACAGCTGCTGCCAAAGGAAGGATTTCACCATACAATCCAAAGAAAGTACAGTCAAAAAATGTGGAAATGCGGAAGCAGCCGTTACCAAGAAAAATCGGTGCATCTCGACAAAAGAAGCGCTTAAAGCCGATGGCAAGAACATTTTTGTATGCCCTACGGCTGTTAATTGTAGGAGTTGGTATTGGTGCGATCGTAGGTACGGCGTTATCAGTGTTAGATCCTGCAAGTCGCATCAACACATCAAATGGCAGATCATCTGATACAACTATTGGGCAGGCACAGCGACAGTTCCAAAATCCCTCAGAAACCGCTTCAGGGTTATTCCTGACTCAAGAAATTTCTTCTTTAAAAACTATAGTACAAAATTTAGCAGCTGCTAGCCCTAATCTCACACCAGGAGTTTTCTTAGTAGATTTAGACAGTGGCAATTATATAGATGTGAATGGCTCCTCCACTTTTTCTGCTGCTAGCACGATTAAGATTCCTATTTTGATTGCCTTTTTCCAAGATATAGATGATAACAAAATTAGTTTAGATGAAACACTGACCATGACCAAGCAAATGGTTGTTGGTGGTTCTGGGGATATGCAATATAAACCAGCCGGAACTCAGTTCACAATCATGGAAGTGGCGACTAAGATGATAACAGTCAGCGACAACACAGCAACAAACATGCTGATTGAGCGCTTAGGTGGTATCGAGACACTGAATCAGCGTTTCCGCAATTGGGGTTTGACAACAACTACAATTCGCAATCCCCTACCTGATTTGTCAGGGACAAACACGACTAGTCCAAAGGAGTTAGCGAAGCTGATAGGGATGGTGAATAAAGGAAATTTGGTAAGTGTCGCATCGCGCGATCGCATACTAAATATTATGCGTCGCACTGTGAGAAATCAGCTTTTGCCTACTGGTTTAGGAGCAGGCGCAACTATTGCCCATAAAACGGGCGATATTGGCACAACACTTGCAGATGCAGGTTTAGTTGATATGCCCAGTGGTAAGCGTTATGTAGTTGCGGTTATGGTACAACGTCCTAATAACGATCCCCGTGCCGAAAAACTCATTAGCTCAATTTCTCGTGCGGCTTATCAACAATTTAGCCCAAATGCTCCCATACCTCCTAGTTCAGGAAGCACAATCCCTACAGCTGGTTCTCAATCCCCAGTAATGACTCCGCCTGTACCTAACAGGACAGGAAGCACTATCCCAACAACTGGTTCTCAATCCCCAGTAATGACTCCGCCTGTACCCAACAGCACAGGAAGCACAATCCCTACAACTGGTTATCAACCCCCAGTGATCACTGCGCCTCTACCCAACGGTATGGGAAGCACTATACCCCCCAACGGTTATCAACCGCCAGTGATCACTGCGCCTCTACCCAATGGTATGGGAAGCACTATACCCCCCAACGGTTATCAGCCTCCCGTTGCGCCACTGGTTCCACCTCCGGTTATGAATCCGCAGTATTATTATCCTTACCAGCGATAAATTTTTCTTTTTCATGACATCTATCACACCGTCAATCCAATTTTTTTCTGGCATTACTGAAGAACTCAACAATGTTAGCTTGCGACGTAATCTCACCTCTGGTAAGCGTATTGTTGTGATGATTTTTAAGCAACTCAAAGCGTTGGAAGGATTTAATACCTTTACAAAACAACCTTTAAATTCCATGCTTTTAAAAGACGAAGAAGGTGAAATCAGCGTCACTCCATCTTCCACACAATTCATTTTTGGCGGTCCAGAAGGTGATGAGTTGCAGCGCGTAGAATGTAAATTTGAAGTAGACCAAGAAGAGCATTGGGAACGATTCATGAGATTTATGAATCGTTATGCCCAGGTGAATGATATGGTATACGGTGAATCACAATAGTTGTTATGGGAGGCAGGGAATAGGGAACGCTTAACGCTTAACAGGAAACAGGCTTGAAAATCTCCTGGCGTCCGTGGTATGAGCGTGTCTTTCTGTATCAATTCCCTGTGCCAAACCAGAAACAACAGTAAAGCCATTTTTAGCCAAAGCCGTACTAATTTGGTGAGTCCATCGGATACCGTACTCTAAGGGTTGGCGTGTCCCGACAATCCCAACAAGTTGTTTTTGTCCCAGATTTTCTTGCAAATCTATTTCACCACGATAGTAGATAATGGGCGGTGGGCTGGGTATTTCTAGTAGTAACCGAGGATAGTCTGCATCTGCGGGTGTCCAAAAATTTGGGTTTTGTTCTTGGAGTTGTTGGAAAACTTGTTCAGGATGTAAACGAGAACGTTGTTGCACCACCTTTTGCAGCGTTTGAAAACCAAAACCTTCTACTTCTTTCAATTGTGCAGGTTTTGCATCCCAAGCTCCTGCCAGTGTACCAAAATGCAGCTGCAACTGTTGTAATAATACTGAACCTACTCCAGAAATTTGTGACCAGGCTATCCAGTATACACGTTCTTGTCCCAATTACCCATCCTCAAGTCTACTGGCTTGATTATTCCCAGATTGGAGAAGCAAAGATACATTTAGGACTTATATCAAGTTCGCCTAGCTGAGCAAAGCAGCAAGAGACGCCTGCTGTGTCTGCTGCGGCATGTCATACTGTCATACATTTATTAATATATTTTCTTATTAATACTTGCCATGACGATTACCCTTACACAAAAAGACAGTGCTCAATTGTGGGCGGAAGCTGAGCAAAACAGTACATGGAATGCAGCATCAGAACCATTTGAAATTATATGTCAAATACCTAAGCAACTGGGTAAAGGTTATGTGCGAGACATCGAGGTGTATCCCCAACTCTGGCTTTCAATTTCCGACTATAAATATCACGATGATGTGTTATTGAAAGCGCCTGCTCGCAATCACCCCGTGCAATTTTCAGTCCTGCTTTCTGGCATGGTGGGAGATGGAACAGGTGAGTACTTTGGTGGAGGGTATACGCTCATCTCTGGCAGTGGTGTGCAACGAGCAATGACTTTTGAAATACGAAAATCTCAGCACGTTGGCATTGACATCCATATGCAGCCAGATTTGCTGGCAACTTTTTTCCCCACACACGACGGGCAAATTTCCCCTGAGTTGAGTCTGCTGGTGAAGGGCAACGATTGGCAGACATTGCTTTATCCAGAAACGACGACAGCTATAAACTTTGTGGCACAACAAATGATTAACTGTCCCTACCAAGGAATGACAAAGCGGATATATTTGCAAGCAAAGGTGTTGGAACTAATGGCGTTGCAGTTAGCCCCGATTTTGGCGGATCAGGGTGGAGTGCATTCTTCCGGGCAACTGAAGGCACAAACCATCGCCCGACTTAATTACGCCCGTGAAATTTTGCTCTCTAGTTTGGAGAATCCGCCATCGATATTGGAATTAGCGCAGCAGGTGGGGGTGAGCGATCGCACCCTCCGACGCGGATTTCAGAAACTTTTTGGTACAACAGTATTTGGCTACCTGACTGATAAACGTATGGAGTGGGCAGAGCAGCTCTTGCGACAAGGTAACACTACCGTTGCTGCAGTTGCCAATCGGATTGGCTATTCCCATCAGGGGCGCTTTGCTCTTACCTTCAAGCGCAAGTATGGTATCACGCCAAGTGAATGTTTTTTAGGTAAAATGTCCGTTTCAGAGCCATGATACCGTTTTTGTCATAGACTCAGTTGCTAGCGATTCTCTATACTCAATGAATCAATACTAGAAAGGGTTTGCAATAAAGATTTCACTTTGCCTTAGCTCCGGATAAAAAAGGGAACTGGAATTTGAGTTCCTGTTTTTAAGCAGAGTTAGGGAATTTGAACTTTTGCTAACTTAATGTTTGAGGACTGTTGTGATGAAGCGTTGGCAATTGAAGTGTGGTGTTCATCAGTGGCTGGCAGTAGGTTTATCAGGATGCTTGAGTGCTGTTGTTGTTCAAAGTGCATCGGCACAGGTAAAACTAGAGAGTAGGGAAAATTCTTACCAAAATGCTGTAGCTCCCACGATTTTAGGCGACAAAGTTAACCCTTCGGCTACGCTCAGGGTTAAACAGGGGGTAAATCAGACAACACAGTCGCCCGTTTTAAGCACGGCGAGCAATTCTGGTGCAAACAGTAATTCAAAACCGACGCCGACAACAAAAATTCCGCGACTCAGCGAGATACAGCATCCACTTCGTAGTGCCAGAATGCTGGTGCAGTCGCCAACCCCACAAACAACACCTGCTGAACAAATCGTACAAGTCAGCTTCGTGAAGGCAAATCCCACAAACAAAGGTTTGGAACTAGTTTTACAAACATCACTTGCTGCTAACCTGCAACTGCAGAATCGTACTCAGGTAAATAGTAATACCTTCATCGTTGACATTCCAAACGCTCAACTGCGTTCACCTGATAACAGCCCGTTCGTATTCCGCTCACAAAAACCAATTGCGGGTATTACTGAGATAACCGTAACAAACTTTGATGCCAATACTATCCGGGTGACGGTGATAGGTTCAGCAGCTGCACCAATTGTAGAGTTGTATGATAGTCCAAAAGAAGGTCTGATCTTCAGTGTCGCAAGTACTGCATCTTTGGCGCAACAGGGACAGCAACCTCAAACACAACGATCACCTGCACAGCAGCCAGAAAGTCAGACACAACCCACTCAACCGTACTCTACTGGTGATGAACCAATTGAGTTGGTGGTGACAGGTGAGCAAGATGGGTATAAGGTGCCTAATGCGACAACTGCGACGAAAACTGACACGCCCATCCTCTACATTCCTCAGTCGATTCAGGTCATCCCAGCAACCGTGCTGAAGGATCAACTAATTACGCGACCCAGGGAAGCAGTTCAGAACGTCAGTGGGGTGACTCCTGGAAGCGCAGGTTCTCAAACTGCGGTTGGTGCAACCTTGATTTTCCGAGGGTTTGCAGAAAACGCTATTACCAGTAGCACGTTTGTCAATGGTTTTAGAAAATATTTTGGCAACCGCGCTTCGGATACCGCGAATGTTGAGCAACTTGAGATTCTCAAAGGACCCGCATCTGTTCTTTATGGTCAGGGTGAACCGGGGGGCATTCTCAATATCACAACTAAGCAACCCCTTTCAACCCCTTATTACGCGGTTGATGCAACCATCGGCAGCTTTGATTTCTACCGTCCGACCCTGGATATTTCTGGTCCCTTAAATGCAGATAAAACAATTCGCTATCGGTTGAATGCTGCTTATGAAAGCTCTGGTAGCTATGTAGATTTTGTTGAGTCTGACCAGATATTTGTTGCGCCTGTTATCAGCTTTGAACTTGGTAAAAATACCACTTTGACCCTGGAAGGTGAATACTTCCATGTCTCTAAAGTTGAGTATCTTGCTGGTATTCCAGCAGTTGGTTCAGTAATTAAGAGTCCTTTTGGAGAAATTCCTCGCTCCCGGTATCTTGATGACCCAGAATTGGATCTAGACCTTGCTCGAGTGGCGCTCGGCTATCGTTTGCAACACAAATTCAGTGATAATTGGTCAATTCGTAATGGGTTCAGAGCCGAATTTCAAAATTATGAGGAGGGTTATGTATTTGCAGGAAGCCTGCAAGCAGACAATCGAACCCTAAATCGTAGTGCTGGCTTCGACAACAGTGACTCAGAGAATTACGTTCTGCAAACAGATGTTTTTGGCAAGATTCAAACGGGTAGTGTAAAGCAGGATTTGCTATTCGGCTTAGAGTTGGCTAGAAACAATCTCACACTAGAAAGATTTAGTATTGCTGTACCGCCGATCAATATCTTCAATCCAAACTATAGCCGCCCTCCCCTTGAACGCCAATTTACGAGAAATCAAAATGAACCTCAAAATTTCATTGGTGTCTATGCCCAAGACTTAATCTCAATTGGTGACAATCTGAAAATTTTGCTAGGTGGTCGCTTTGATTATGCAGCAGGCTCCACTAACAATCAATTCTCGTCGGGTCTACCCAGCGAACAAGAAGATAGTGCCTTCAGCCCTCGTGTTGGTATTGTTTACCAACCGATTCAACCCGTCTCCTTATACGCCAGTTGGACGAGATCGTTTCAACCTTCTCGTCCGGTTCAAGGCAATGCAGACGGTACACCGTTTAAACCAACCACGGGCGAACAATTTGAAGTTGGGGTGAAGACAGAATTTTTCAACGGCAGACTTGCAGCAACACTGGCGGCTTACCAACTTACTAAACAAAACATTGTTGTGACTGATCCAGTGAATCCAAGACTCAGCCTTCAAGTCGGTGAACAACAAAGTCAGGGTATTGAATTTGACCTTGCCGGACAAATCTTGCCCGGTTGGAACATCATTGCCAGCTATTCCTACATTGATTCGGAATTCACCGAAGATCCCAGACCTGCTTTTAAAGGTGACGAGCCGAGTAATGTTCCTCGAAATAGTGCCAGGTTATGGACAACCTATGAAATTCAGACGGGAAGCTTGAAAGGGCTGGGATTTGGAGCCGGATTGTTTTTTGTAGGCGAGCGACAAGGAGACTTACCGAATACG
This sequence comes from Brasilonema octagenarum UFV-OR1, assembly GCF_963888615.1. Taxonomy (NCBI): domain Bacteria; kingdom Bacillati; phylum Cyanobacteriota; class Cyanophyceae; order Nostocales; family Scytonemataceae; genus Brasilonema; species Brasilonema octagenarum. The sequence continues at coordinate 33,772 of NZ_CAWPKW010000304.1, forward strand.
TTCGCATTGCCTAGCTATGTCCGAGCCGATGCAGCTATTTATTACCGTCGTAACAACTTGCGAGTGGGACTGAATTTCAAGAACTTATCTGATGTGTATTACTTTGAAAGTGCTTTGAGCCGGACTAGCGTATATCCCGGCGCACCGTTTACAGTACTAGGGACAGTTTCCGTACAGTTTTGATCCCACGCCAACGCCAACTGACAAGTCAGCGCTTCGCGATCGCATAATCTCAAAAGAGCGATCGCTTTTTTAAGCCTTGCGTAACCTCAAAAGAGCGATCGCTTTTTTAAGCCTTGCGTAACCTCAAAAGAGCGATCGCCCCTTCAGATTGCCATAGTGCTGTTGCTCATTAAGCGGTGTTGTACTTACCTGCACATATGTAAACTTTTGTTGATTTTAGTTTCATTAAGCTTGTTTCTTTAATACAAAAATCTTTCAATACTATCTTATACAGCGCTCATGAACAAAAATTCGAGACAGCTGCTTTTGACACAGCCTATCCTACAGCACCGTTTACAGTTCAAGGAACGATTTATTGGGAGTTTTGACCAACAAGGGGTGTAGGGGAAATACCCAACTCTCCTCTAGCTTAGCAATTATATTTTAAGGTACCTACTATGAACTCTAAAAAACTACGCAACTTGATATTTACCCTACACCGCTACATCGGTTTAGCGGTGGGACTGATTGCAATTATTGTCGGCTTAACCGGTAGTTTATTAGTCTTCCATTCCGAAATTAGCACCTTCGATCAGCAGCGCCTTTTTGGCACAATCACCCCTCAAGGTGAACCTCTGCCAGTTGAGGTTGTTCTCAACACTGTCAAAAAAATTTATGCCGATCAACCAGACGCAACAGTGCAGAGGATTCACTTGCCCTCAAAGCCAAATGAGCCGATGAATGTAATCCTGAAAACCAAACAAAAGGAATGGACAGAAAATTACGTTAACCCTTACACTGGAGCAATTTTGGGTAATAACTTGCAGCCAAGCTTTATCCAAAAGTCTTTTGAAATCCTCTACCCACTCCACTATGCTCTTTTAGGCGGTGACATTGGCTATAAGTTTGTGGGGATTATTGGTTTACTGATGTCGTTTATGAGTATTTCAGGTATTATCCTTTGGCCTGGTTGGCGTAAGTTGATATCTGGATTCAAAATCAAGTGGAATGCCCATCCCAAGCGGCTTTATTTTGATATTCACAAAGTTGCTGGCTCTATTGCATCAGTATTTTTAATCTTCGCATTTTTCACAGGATTTTGCTGGAGCTTTAGTGAAGTCGTCAACCCGATGATCTACGCACTCACCTTCTCCAAGCAGCAACCAACTCCAGTTTCTGTTGTTGTTGCTGGTAAGTCTCCACTAGGACTTAAAGAACAATTACAAACGGCTATTGCTGCCTTACCTCAAGGAGAACTCAGGAGAATTTATTTTCCAACTAAACCAGAAGAAGCTTTAAATGTTGCTTTTAAACTTCCCCACGAAACTGAGGATTATGGTCAAAGCAGTGTTTATCTTGACCAATATAGTGGTAAGGTTTTGCGAGTTGATAGTTCTTTGAAGGTGTCATTGGGCGATCGCATCCTCAACTCTTTTACTCCCCTACACTATGGTACATTTGGCGGATTGCCTACTCGTATTTTCTACGTCTTTGTTGGATATATACCGTTGGTTCTATTCGTGAGTGGTATTGTCATGTGGTGGTATCGCTATCGGGCAAAAGTTAGTGTAGGCCATAAACCACTCGACGCAAACGGTATCGCACATGAGTCCAATACACACGAACTGCTGTGAATGTGAAAATGCATCCACTTTCACATGATTCGTGGAAATGTATAAAACTCAAATGAAAATCACTATATATGTATACTTCTGACACACTGAAAGCCGAACTCAAGGCAAAAGGTTATCGATTCACCCCGCAACGTCAAGTTATTTTTAAAATTTTTCAACATGTGGTTAAAGGTGATCATCTCAGCGCAGAAAAAGTACACCAGTTACTGGTTGAGCGTGGAGAGGGGATGAGTTTGTCTACAGTGTATCGCACTCTAAAAATTATGGCGCGGATGGGAATTTTGCGAGAATTAGAATTAGCACAGGCACAAAAGTACTACGAACTCAACACCACCTCTAATTTTCATCACCATCATATTGTTTGTGTCCAATGTCATCAGGCTCTTGAATTTGGCAATCAAGCTATTATCAAACAAGCGACCAAACAAGTGAAAAAAGCTGGGCTGGAACTTATCGACTGTCAGCTAACGCTTCATGCCATTTGTCCAGAAGCTATACAAAAGGGATGGCCTGCATCAGTACCAACTCATTGGATTTGTTCAAGAGTTACCAAGACAAATAACGAGTTTGAAAACACGGCCTAGTAGTTCTTAATCGTTAAAACCCGTGTTTTTGTTTTCTGTAAAACGCTTATTCAACGCAAGTTCCATGAGGAATGAAAACACGGTTTTTAGAAATTATGTCCTACTAGTACTCGACCACAGCAACTTTGATGAGTTAAGAACGAACCGCCAAAGCGCCA
>NZ_CAWPKW010000305.1:0-35747 GCF_963888615.1 Brasilonema octagenarum UFV-OR1
GCCTACGGCGGGAAACCCGCCTGCAGCGCTGGATTCACCGCAAGGCGCTGCTCTGGGCACAGTAGATATATCTCATCATCACCGACCAAGGAAACGCTGTTGTATAGCTCGCCAATACGCCCCAACTGGAATTTGATAAACTTCAATCAAAAGCCAAATAATAATTGCTAAATGTAACAAAAAAGTTAATGCTGTCCAGACATATGGTAACCAAGATAGGGGAGTTTCTGGTGATGGTGGAAAATTATAAGCGACTATCCCAATTAAAACAGTTGGGAAGAGTACAAAAGCAACTGCTGCTATTATGTAGCCCCATCCAAGTTCTACACCTTCTATTTGGGCTTCTGTCCAATGAAAACCATTCCAATACCAAATCAGAGGTGGTTGTCTGGATGGCATTTTAATTTGTTGCTGTTCTACGTTGGCAGTAAAAATTTGTTGGCAGAAGTCACAAGACATAGCCTCCATTAATGGCATATGAGTAATCTTACCCACACGACAGACTGGGCAGGGATAAACTCCTTGATCATGAAAAGATGTAGTTAAGATTTTAGAACTTGGCATCATAAGCAATTCACGCATTCATGCATTCAAAGTTTAATCCGGAAAAAAACAACCTGCTAGCAATTGGTCTAGTTCCTAGTTGTATACAGAGAAGATTTTTAACAGCTTAAGAATGGGGTTTTTTTAAGTATTAATTGAGTTAATAATGAGGTAAAAATAATCCAATTTTTCGTTCAGGATTCATACATTTATTATTTCTTTATAAGCAATGAAAGAAATATATTTTGAAACTTGTGTAAATAAGATGACAAGTAGTCAACAGATAAAAACGTAAAATAGAGTCTTTGTGATTACTCAGTCCCCTTGGGACACGCTGCTTTGTATCTCCTACGGAGACGCTGCGCGTAAGTCCCAAAGGGACACGCTTACGCGAACCCATGATTGCGTGCGCTTTGCGCTTACGCGACACTACCCTACGCGAAGCCTTCTACAGAATCTACAGCAAGCTGCGCTCATCCCAAGGAGACACGAAGAAAGCAACGCGTCTATATTGCATTCCGTATGCCCTCCTTTGCCCGCTGCGCGCTCCGTAATGACATTTTACCTTTACTAGCAATATGCATTAATTCGGATCAATTGTACTAAGTTTAACGCTTTTTCACGCGTTATGGCTTTCTTGACGGAACTCGTTGTCTATGCTAGCGTCATAAAGTATGAGTAAAAATTAAGTTATCCAACAAAGCGCCTAACAAATGTATCGCAGTCATTCCTATTTTTATTTTTGGTTTAAGGTGGTTCACCGGGGGTGAATTCAGTTTCCTAATGGAAACCGCCCGGTGAACCGCAGAGCGCACTCTGCGGTTTTTGTTTTTTTAAGGAGTTCAATTTTATCGTGATGGTCTATCTCAATACCTGGTTTTATGGCTTTTATTTTTGGTCCCGAATAAGTTCCGGGTAGATAGCATCATGTCGATGAATCTTTCAAGCCCGGAACAGCAAAGGTTCTGGGCTTTTTTGTTAACCTCTCATTTGTTGTTTTTTTTAGGAGAATCCAACCATGAATAGTGCTAAACTAGCTGCCAAATCTCATCCTGACCATCAAACAGTCGTCAACCTTTCAGACAAAGTCGGCTTTGGTGGTACAGAACTGGTGATTATCGGTGGACCTTGCACTGTTGAAAGCGCCGAACAAATGGAAACCGTAGCTCAAAAGCTATCCGCCGCACCTGTGCAAGCTTTACGTGGTGGTGTTTACAAGCCCCGCACCTCTCCCTACGCTTTTCAGGGAATGGCAGAAGATGGACTGGAAATTTTGGCTCAAGTGCAATCGCACTACAATATTCCAGTCGTCACTGAGGTGATGGCAATTTCTCAAATAGAAGCAATAGCCGCTCATGTTGATATGCTTCAAGTGGGTAGCCGCAACATGCAAAACTTTGATTTACTCAAAGCATTGGGACAAGCAGGTAAGCCGATACTCCTCAAACGCGGCTTAGCAGCGACAATTGAAGAATTCGTTATGGCAGCTGAATACATCTTAAGCCACGGAAATCCTGATGTGGTACTGTGCGAACGAGGTATCCGCAGCTTCGACAATTACACCCGCAACGTACTAGATTTAGGAGCAGTGGCAGTTCTCAAGCAGATAACTCACTTACCTGTGATTGTAGATCCATCTCATGCAGTTGGTAAACGTGAACTCGTGGCACCTCTTGCTAAGGCGGCTATTGCTTGTGGGGCAGATGGGTTAATTATTGAGTGTCATCCAGAGCCAGAAAAATCTGTTTCTGATGCACGTCAAGCCCTGTCTTTAGAAGATATGGTGAATTTGGTTCATAGCTTAAAGCCCGTAGCAGCATCTGTTGGGCGGAGAATATCGGAAGACGTAGGGGCGGGTTTCAAACCTGCCCCTCTTTGTTGTGCTGCTTGAAATGTGAGTCAAGGCTCTTGCAACCTTGTAAACATATATAGCAATCCTATTTGAGTTGTAAAAATTGAAGATATGGATCCCCGACTTAGTGGGAGTTGTCGGGGATCTTGTTTTTCATAGAAACCTCGCGGGATGTGGGAAACCCAGCATCTTTAGATCTGAGAGGGAAACGACACGAGGGGTTTTAACCCCCGTGGTTTTGCAGGAACAAAATGGACGTTCCATGAGACTATAAAAATATGTGAGTAAGAATTAAATGTCTACGTGTTGAAATGTCCTAGTCCGGAGAAATACCGTCCCCTAGAAACAATGGCTAGAAATAGCGTCAGTATGACAGTAAAGGGAAAGCAATGCAGGATATTGAGCGTACCGGGAATAGGCTTAGTGACAGATTCCGAAGCATGTAAATTAAAAGTAACCATGATTGCAACACCCTAAAAAGGTAGTTGTATTGATTGTCTAGGCGTCGTTTGACGGGCGCAGCAGGAGTTGATTATGATTCTGTTAGCAGAATCTCAGACCCTTTAGGGCTGAGAGTGTCAAAAACTCACCCTACGGTATCAAGGAGACGTTAACCACCACAACCCCCTCCATCACCGCCTCCATCACCACCTCCATCACCACCTCCATCTGAACCACCACCACCTGTATAACCCCCTCCTCCTCCTGAGGAGAATATACGTACAAAAAATATCAGGGCAAAGATTGACCAAATTAGAACCTGGAATCCCAGGAAAAGCAAAACTATACCTGAGAGTAGGACAGTTACATTGATCAATGTTTTGATAAAAGAGTTAAAATTATTATGCTCACGACTTAGAAGCCATAGGAGCATGTCCTAAGCAGTTAATTGCATCTGAACCAGAACCACAACTGCCTGAACCAGTAGTATCTCCTCCAATAGAACCGCCTGAGCCAGTTACTAATCCACTCTCAAGGTTTATACGTTCATTTTGTCGATTTGTACAGCCTCGCCCTCTAATAAAATTCTTGCTGCTGATGTTAACAGGCTTAGGAATAGTTCTCATAATTTGGATTATATCTATTCTTTCTTCATCCCCAGAAGTTGCACTTTGTCCTACAGGACTTCCTGACAATATAAGTTATGGAGACAAAATTTTAAATGAGAACGATAGAAACTTAGATCCAGCACAAAGCGGAACTAAGAAATTGCAAGAGGCGTGCACAAAATTTGGAAATGGGCAAGATAAAAATGCTGTAGCTGCTGGTATTCCTTTATTGAATCAGGCTGTTAATAACTTGACTACTGCTCACGAACAGAATACAAATAATGCCGAAATACTGACTTATAAAAATAATGCTGAGGTATACCGAGATTATGCCATTGAGATTTCTCAGTCAACTCAAAAGCCAAATAGACCTAAGATTTTAGCAGTTGCTATTCCTGTTAATCCAAGAAATTCTTCTTTAAAAGAAGAAATAAAGGAATCAGCAGATGGAATCAACTTAGGTGTTGCTATAGCTCAGAAAGAATTCAATCAAAAAAATAACCATAAATTCATAGTTTTTATAGCAGATGATAAAAATGATACGAATACTGCTGAACCAATTATTAACAGTTTGAAAAAGGTGCAACCCGAAATTGTAGGTGTTGTTGGTCACGCTTTTAGCAGTTTAACAATAAATGCTGTTAATTTTTATAATAAAAATAAATTAGTCTTAATATCTCCGACTAGTACAGCAGTAAATATTCGTCCCGGAAACTTGACTGATGGTGAAATTATATATTCAGAGTTTGCCCCACTAATAAATCAATTGCCAAAAAAATAGCCGAATATATAAAGAAGAATGCTGAGCATGACCAGGAAAAGAAGGTCATTATCGGTTACGTAAATGATCCTTATGTAGTGTCTTTAAAGAAAGAAGTTACAGATTTGCTTCGAGGGCAAAGAGATGTTGTAGAGCTTGATTTAGATAGACGCAATGATATAAATGCACGTCTAAGAGGTGCAGCAGCGGTTGTTCTTATCCCGAATGTTGGAAGACGTGAGTCAAGTTTAAATTTGTTTGATGCAGCTAAAAAGTATGGATTCCCGATTATCGGTAGTGATACTAACCCAAGTTGCTAGTTACTCTTGTGGGCGATCGCATATAGTCACTTAAGCAATAAAATCCCCTCCAGGAAGAACATTTGGAGGGGTATATGCTAAGTGAAATAATTAGCGTCTATGCTATCATCGACGACTTGTTAAAAGCGATTGGGCATGATGAAGATTGTCGTAGAGGCATGAGCGACGCAGAAATTATTACAACTGCTGGAAGGGTTTTGACTGAAGCTAGAAGCATTTCTTTTTGCATTTACTCTTCAAGAAGCATTTCTTCCATAAGTTGCTTTTAATATATTAAAAACAGTATTTCGATTTGAAGAATCTAAACATTAAAGGCTACACAGGGCAAATTAAGTTTGACTCTAATGGAGACCGAATGCAGCCTAATAACAGTGACGATATTGAATTATTTCGTGTCGAGAAAAATGGTAACCAGTGTAGCTTTCAACGGTTGTAAATACGGAAGATTAAGGGGTAAAGAGTATTGTTTCTTCCTCACCCCAACCCTAAAGCCTACCTAAGCGCGATCGCTTTGTACAATTCCCATGACGTAGCACGTTCTGTTGTTCAACCTACACATCCTCTACTGATCAACGAGACTCACTCAAAATAGAATTAAACACCCCCATAGCTTGTTTTAACTCCTTAGCTGTATCTGCCTCTTCTCGATAAGTTCGTATATAGTCCAAAATCAATCCGATAAACGGCACTAAGTAAGCAATAATCTTGAGAAAATGGGCAATGTTGAAATGGTTGTCAAACAGTTCTTTTGAACCAAAAGCCATATGGAGTTGAGTGGCTACTTCGGGAATAACGCTGATAATCAGCGCATGAGAGAACAAACTTGGATATTTGTTGTAAAAGCGAGGGAAAACAACAAAACCTGCAAAGATAAATAGTAACAGTGGAGCAATGTCCCACGGACGAGTCACTATAGAGTTAGGAAATATGGTTTTCGGTAGAGTTGCGCTGCGGGCGCAGATAGATACAACCCAAAAAGCAATGACACCAAAAACTAGACTCGAAAGTACCACCAAACTGATACCCCTTTTCCATCTCACTGGCTGAGCAATCAAAAAAAAGCCTGCTCCACCAAGCAGAATCAGAGCATTGAAAAGTCGGCAGATTGCCCAAGTGAAGGGGATGAGATTCTGGTTATCTGCGACACCCTGAATTAATCTATCAGCTGCCAAAGTGTGAAATGCATCCATGCATCCAGAGCTAAAAAGTGCTATGCCAATGATCGGAGTAACGACATCAGCCTTAAGATAGAAGTGTATCAAAGATAAAATTACTGTGAAGATTGCTGTACAAAACGCACTCCACTCTAAGATAGTGTGCGTAAAACTCCCAGATAAAGTGTGGTGCATAACATCAATCACTTTGTCTTTAGTTATATTTGACACTAAGACGTCAAAAGTCTGTGAGGGCGAACCAAAATCTACTCCCAATAGATTCAACAGGCTAGGCAGTAGACAGATGACGACTACTGCCCAAACCAATTGAACAGGAATCCTATTTCTTCTCATGGAAATTTCTTAAGTGTATCGTCTGATAAGGTATACATTGCTAAACTAAGATTACAGCAGATATTGGGATTCTTTTACAAAATATATTAGTAAATTTTCGTCTAAAGAAGTAGTCGTGTACTAGCATGTTATGTGATACGCAGCTACAATGTAAACGACGAAAGAAACCGGGCAGGCACCGACTTAAGAAGTAGCAAATGACAGTGGTTCATAACAGTACGTCTGTCACTATTTTTTAGTGATTATGATCACACTGTTATCTTGTTCAGTATTGTTACGATACGAACTACTTAAAGAGATATTTTCAGTAAAATTACATATTTAACAGGTAAAACAATGTTGAATAATCGTCGATACGACGAGCGAAATCTAGCGCCTTCACGGAAGCTTGATTGTACTTGTATTGTTAAAGTTATTAGAAAAAGTATTGTCTTAAAAGTGACAGCTTTAGCTATTACGATTGGCACACTTCCATTACTGGCTGTTAGGACAACGCCTCATAACTTTGGGAATCAATCGATTAGTCAGGAAATAACCGAAGTTCAACAAACCAAAACCTCTGCTATAGCAAATGAGGTACCTCAAGCGATCCTTGAGGATGATCAAAAAATTCAAATAGCGGCTTATCTACTGATTTTGCTAAATCCTCTGGTACGGCATAATACTTTTGAACAACAGCAAGCAGTCTTAAATCGCTACATAATCGATAGTGCATACCAGTTCACAAACTACGTGGTTTGGAAAACACCAAGAGTTTTGCCAAACTTAAATTCAGAGGTGATTTTTGCTGTAAATAAAGTTACTACATCTGCCAACCAACAAGACTCATTCCTAAGCATGCTACTTTGGATTGGAATGATAGGAGCTTTGGTAGTTGCGATCGCTGTTTTTTTAGTTCAATGGTGCATAAGTCCAATCCTGAATACAACTAATGTGCTCAGAAAACCAGGTTCAGGAGAACCCCAAATTGATGCAGAAGAAGACGAACTCGCTTCTTTAGGTCCTGCAATCAACTTGATGGCAGAGAAACTCAAGATTCTAGTCACCGAACAAGCAGAACACTCTTCTCGCCAAGAAGCTGAAGTCAAGCGAACACAAATCTTTACAGAAATCACCCTGCGGATTCGTCAATTTTTAAAACAGCAAGATATCCTCCAGACAACAGTTGAAGAAATCCGAAACTTACTTGCAACTGAGCGAGTAGTCGTATATCGCTTTAACGATGTAGGAAGTGGAAATATCGTATCAGAATCTATTGCTGCTGGTTGGGCAAAAATGATCGATACACAGATGAATGATCCCTGTTTGAGTGAGCATTACATACAACACTACAAAAATGGTCGCGTGCGTGCTATTGATAACATCTACCAAGCCGGATTTACAGTTTGTCACATAAAAACTTTAGAAAAATTTGCAGTCAAGGCAAGTTTAATCGCACCAGTTTTTCAAGGAAAGCAGCTGATTAGCTTACTGGTTGCTCATGAGTGTAAAAAACCTCGTGCTTGGCAAGAGTGGGAAATCAATTTATTCGCACAGTTAGCAATCCAAGTTGGATTTGCTCTAGATCAAGCGACTCTGCTAGAACAAGTTGAGGCTGTTTCGCAGGATCAACGTCAACAAAAAGAAGCACTTGAGAAAAAATTGATACAAATGATCAATAGTATTGAAGCGGCTTCTAACGGTGATTTAACTGTCAGGGCTGAGGTGAGTGCAGGTGAGATTGGTACAATAGCTGATTTTTTTAACTCTATCATCGAAAACTTACGACAAATCGTCACTGCTGTTAAAAAAGCTGCCGAACAGGTGAATGTTTCCGTTGGAGAAAACTCAAATGCCACCCAGCAACTGGCAAGTGAAGCCCTCGAACAAGCTCAAGAGATTACCCGCACCGTTGCAGAGATTAATCAAATGTCCCTCTCAATTCAAGCAGTGGCAGATAGCGCCCATCAAGCGGCAGAAGTTGCTGAGATCGCTTCTGACATAGCTACAGAGGGTGAAGTAGCAATGGATCGCACTGTCAAAAGTATCTTGAATTTACAACATACAGTCACACAAACAGCTGACAAGGTAAATCGTCTTGGTCAATCTTCCCAACAAATTTCCAAAGTTGTGTCGTTGATTAACCAAATCGCCTTGCAAACCAACTTGTTATCCATCAACGCTAGTTTAGAGATATCACGAGCAGGTCATGAAAATCGCGGGTTAAGTGTGGTGGCAGACGAAATTGGTCAATTAGCTGCGCAGTCTGCCCAAGCAACACTAGAAATTCAACAAATCTTAGAGAACATCCAAGTGGAAACTAACGATGTGGTTAAGGCTATGGAGTTTGGAAGAAGCGAAGTCTTGGAGGGAGCAAATCTTGTCAAAGATGCCAAACTTAGCCTTGCGAAAATTTCACAGGTGTCTCGCCAGATTGACCAATTACTGCAATTGATTTCAAATACAACAATATCTCAAGCTCAGACTTCTAGTACTGTGGCTATTTTGATGAGCGATATTGCCAAAGTTTCAGAACGCACTTCGGATTTCTCTTACAATGTATCAGGTTCTCTACAGAAAACTTTAGAGGTAGCGCAGGAATTGCAAAAGTCTGTTGGTGTGTTCAAAATAGGTGAGCAGAATTGATCCACCACTAGGGGCGGGTGTAAGGGTGTAAGGGTGTAGGGGTGTAGGGGTGTAGGGGTGAGGAATTGAGCCGCAACGCGGGTTCGCAACTGTAACTTAATTCCTACCCCCTACACCCATTGCTACTCATTTCTGGGTACGTCTGAGATAAGTTTGTCAACAAATTCTCTTAGCCGTTCTTGCCAATTAACGAATTGGCAAGTCTTCGCTGCTGTATCAATTTTTCCAGACTTGGGAGCAGCGAGTGCAAGATCCCAGCCGTTATGTGGTGATTTATCTGTCGCTTCAAAGTGTTGTGTGTCAACGAGAAGAGGATTTCTATGTCGCTGTGGCGCAGGAGTTGCTGCGTCGTCCTGCTGTGCGAGCCATACCAAGTTTAATGACTGCTTTGAAAGTCAACCCTCTGAACCGCTTGGCATTTTCGACGGCGATCGCACAATTTAAAAATCAAATTCAAAACCAAAATAACAACCAAAATCAAAATAACAATCAAAACTTATTGCCTGTTCTTTGCTTGGATGACTTTAAGACATTATTTCAGAACAAGAGCGAATTCGATGATGGGTTTTATAACAACTTGCGCTCTTTGATGGATAGCAACAGTTTAATGCTGGTGATAGCTTCCTTTGACGAACTCACCCGCTTACCCTTACCTTTCATAGGTGAGATAATTGTCGAGGCTTATCGAGAAAACCCAATTGCTGCTCGTGCAACAATTGATTACCTGATAAATTCTACTAACCAGCAGCAGGTTGCAGTTCAGGCAATGGCTAATATCGCTGTTACTCGCCTCAATAGTTGTCAAACTCTCAGCGATATCGCAAATATGACTGAAGAACTCGCTTGGATTCCCTCACCTCGGCCAAAAGAACTCGGTTTGGTTTTACCCCAACTGTTAGACATCTGTTACGAAGTGGTGGAGTTGCTGAACCGTGATATCAGGCAAAATAAGCGAGACGCCGCTACCATCAAAGCGACTGTACACGATGTAGAGACAGTTATTCCCACAGTTCTGGAACGGGGAGATCAGTATTTTCGGGAATTGTGGACAGGTTTTACGGAGGGCGATCGCAACTTACTCCAGCGTCTCCTTCAAGGAGAAACGCCCACAACACAAGACAAAGCATCTGTGCGAAAACTCGTGCGCAAAGAAATTTTGTGTAAAGAAGGTGTTGAGTTCCAAGTGCCTTTAGTTCAGAAGTATGTGGAACAGCGGCTAGAAGAGGAAACTTGATGACAAAGATAGAGGTGCTGGTAGTAATGAACAAAAGAGTAACGGTAGGCCCAAGCGGGAGACACAAGGCGGAGAATAAGGGGAGCATCCCAAATGTGCAAATTGCCCGCAGACTGGAAGTCTGGGGCTATACAAACAAAGCCTGCCTACGCAGGCTGTAATTACTCCCTTCCCGGTACAAAATTACCGATTCTGAACCTTGGCGTTCTTGGCGGTTTTTAATAGGTAATCTTCTGGCGGGAAGGGAGTAGTCCGCGCAGGCGGACTTCGCTTGTGTAGCTGCGAATTCTATTCGCCAGGTGTTTTTGCTAGGATTGCTTCTGGGCGATCGCTACCTTGCAAAAAAAGCGGGATAAGCAACTTGCCTATCCCACCATTCGTCATACTCAAAGAGCGATCACTCTTTTAGATCCTCTAAAACTCTAAGCTACGCTTAGGTTCCAGAAGTCCAAGAGTTTGTGTACTCAATTTGATCTTCTGTGAGGGTATCAATCTTAATTCCCATCGCCTGCAATTTCAGCCGTGCAATGTCTTGATCCACTTCTGTTGGAATTGAGTGGATACCGGGTTCCAGGTTACCTTTATTTTTCACGAGGTATTCGCAACCCAAAGCTTGGTTGGCGAAGCTCATATCCATCACCGCGCTAGGATGTCCTTCTGCTGCGGCGAGGTTAATCAAGCGTCCTTCACCCAGAACTACAACAGATTTGCCATTTTGCAGGCGATACTCTTGGGTAAAGGGACGTACTGTCTTGACTTCCTTGGCTTTACTTCCCAAGGCGACAAGATCCAATTCAATGTCAAAGTGACCGGAGTTACAGACGATCGCGCCGTCTTTCATCACGTCGAAATGCTCACCACGAATGACGTGCTTGTTACCAGTCACAGTGATAAACAAATCACCTTGGGGTGCAGCTTGTTCCATTGGCAGGACGCGGAAGCCATCCATCACCGCTTCAATTGCTCTGATGGGGTCAATTTCGGTGACAATCACGTTAGCACCGAGTCCTCGCGCCCGTAATGCTGTACCTTTACCGCACCAGCCGTAACCAACAACGACAACGTTTTTACCAGCAAGCAGAACGTTGGTGGCGCGGATAATACCGTCTAGGGTTGATTGTCCGGTACCGTAGCGGTTGTCAAAAAAGTGTTTGGTGTCAGCGTCGTTGACGTTGACTGCGGGGAACGTGAGAACGCCATCTCTAAACATGGCGCGGAGTCGCACAATTCCTGTTGTGGTTTCTTCTGTGGTACCAATAATGTCAGCAAGTTGGTGCTGGCGTTTTTGTACCAGGCTGGCGACGACATCACAACCGTCATCAATAATAATGTTGGGGCGATGGTCTAAAGCAATTTGTACGTGGCGGTTGTATGTTTCGTTATCTTCACCTTTGATGGCAAAGACTGGAATTTCATGATCAGCGACGAGACTTGCAGCTACGTCGTCTTGAGTTGATAGGGGATTGCTCGCAATCAGCACAGCGTCTGCCCCACCAGCTTTGAGTGCAATTGCTAGGTGTGCAGTTTCTGTTGTGACATGGCAGCAAGCCACAAGGCGAATGCCCGCAAAGGGCTTTTCTTGGGCGAAGCGATCGCGAATTTGCCGTAAAACAGGCATCTCACGTCCAGCCCATTCAATGCGCTGTCTTCCCAAGGCAGCTAAGCCGAGGTCTTTAACCTCGTGCTTTAATCGGGGAGAAGTTGCGGTCATCAAATAGTTCCTCAATTACAAAGAAATTGGCGTAAATTCTTACGCACTCTACTAGAGTATTCCAAGACTAGCAATCTGAAACAAGATTTGCTCACAAAAAAGCTAGTTAATGGTTCTCTGCACTAGCTTGACGTTTAAGAACGCGAATGTCAATAAACTAGGGGTGTAAGGGAAATGCACTAACCAGGGGATAGGGCAATACAGTTCAGATAAGCCTTTTTTCTCTCCTCCCTACTTCCCCTGCTCCCCCTACTCCCCCTACCTGCCTCAACAGATAAATTTCTTAACTGAACCGTATTGGGGGATAGGGAAAATGCATTTATTTTCTTTTGTTATTCTTTTATTCCCCTACACCCGCGCGTTTTGGTCAAAGCCCTTCGGGCAGGGGCTTCCGGCGGCGTGGCAACAAATAAAATTTTCTCTTCCCCTTACACCCTTACACCCCCATACCCCTACACCCCTTTCAAAGGTCAACTTGAGTTCTGTTATTTATGATTGATTGGTGGCTGGTGGTGGCATTCCAATAACTTAACAACGGAACATCCCATAATTATTTTGTTACAAAATATATAATTAGATAAATTTTTATTAACATCAAATTGATAAATATCTAACTACAGACAGTATAATTACTGGGGCTGATTAGGCGGGCTAAATTTTAGCTAAGCTAGCAGGGTTGAAATAGTAAAGGAGGTGCCCATTGCGCTTTCAATTTGTGGCGATCGCTTTTTCTTCAATAGTGATCACTGTTGGCACGATGCCAAAAGCTACAGCGCAGCAGATTCCCTTTTTACCTAACCTACAAACTCCTAACTTTTTGATTAATGAATTAGAAAAAGCACCAGAAAAAGGTTGGGTTAATTTGGATGGTAGGGGTTTGTTTCAGATAGCGGCACCAAAAGGGAACTTGACAAAGCGTTTACAAGATATCCAACAAAGGTTGGATCAACAAAGTCAGGAGTACTTTCAAAAATCTGATGCAGAACTTAATGTACAGATTACACCTGAAAAGAAATCAACGACTAAGAACGGAAAAACGACTGTAACTGAAACTGCAATAATTCTTCTTAATGGTCAATACCTGATGACCGTCAATGACTACGATGCCAGTCTGCAACAACAGGATACTGTCGATACAGTTGCAAAGCAAATCGTTGAAAAGTTGCAACAAGGTTTGAAACGCGCAAAGCAGGAGCGAGAAAGTAACTCTTTAATTCAACAGGGTCAAATTGCTGGAGCTGCTGGAGTGGCGATGATTGTTCTTAGTTGGGGGGTTTATTCTTACCAACACCGTCGCAAAAAATATAAGGCAGAGCCTGTTACCACGGCTTCAGCAGCAACTAGACCGATTACGATACAGCTAAATCAACAAGAACATAAACATATTACAGAGGTCAAGAGGCGGCTGTATCAGCTAGCCCAAGCAACGATTTGGGGGGGTGGAAGTCTTTATATACTGGGTTTATTTCCCTACACACGAGCGCTTCAGGGATGGATTATGGTTGGGGCAAAAATTCCGTTGACATTGGGTGTTGTCGCTCTGGGAACTTATGTGGTAATACGTCTGAGCTATGCCTTGATTGACCGCTTCAGTTCTGCTTTAGTCAATAGTGCTGTCTTATTGACTCCAGAAGCTCCCGAACGTATACAATTGCGAGTTTCTACTATTTCTGGCGTTAGCAAAAGTATCGCCACCATTACCTGTATAGTAGTTGGTACTCTGCTAGCTTTGGGGGCTTTGGGTGTAGAACTAGTTCCTTTGCTAGCAGGTGCAAGTCTAGTTGGTGTTGCAGTGTCCCTGGCATCCCAAAGTCTGATTAAAGATGCGATAAATGGCTTTTTGATTATTCTAGAAGACCAATACGCCTTAGGTGATTATATTACAGTTGGAACTGTCGGTGGTTTGGTCGAAAACTTGAATCTGCGGATGACCCAAGTGCGGGATGGAGAAGGGCGCTTAATTACGATTCCTAACAGTGAAATCAAAGTAGTTGCCAATCTTTCCAGTCGCTGGTCAAGAGCCGATTTAACTATCCCAGTTGCATACCAAACTGATGTTGACCAGGCGATAAAATTAATTCAAAAAGTTGGTGTGGACATGGATGAAGATCCGCTATGGGATCATCAAATTCTGGAAACACCTCAAGTTTTGGGAATAGATAATTTTGCTGTTGCTGAGAAAGGTTTCTTGATTCGTGTATGGATTAAAACACAACCCCTCAAGCAATGGAGTGTAGCAAGAGAGTATCGCCGTCGCCTAAAAATCGCCTTTGACCAAGCCGGAATTTCCATTTTTCTTCCGTGACAAGCTATAGGATGTGTTGTTAGTGGTTAGTAGTGCAATCACTAATAACCAAGCCGATCTCACTCGCATTTTTAGTACAAATATACTATAATTAAGATAGCGTTCACAAAGCCCAGTAAAGTACAAAACGGGTTTGTGACAGCCTTCTGAGATGGGTTCAACGGTTTGTCCTATGATCAAGCACTATATTCTCAGCCTTAATCCGACTGCTAAGCATGAATGGGATCGGTGTATTTTACGTGACCCATTGACTGCTAAACGCCCAGATATTGCCAAGTTAGTCGCTGAAGCAGTTGGTGCTGATACAGGCAGTTATTTAGTCAGTGTGAATATTGAAGTTCAAGTATTAGAGCAAGCTGCGGTACCTCACGCTGAACAGCTTTCCTTAAATATTGGGGAGGTGACTATCCAAGCGCCTCAACTGAGGGAAGCGGCGTAAAGGGAGATCGGGGGAGAAAATACTCCCTCACCTTTCCCGTTTACCGTAGCCACTCTTGACCATGTCTTTGCTATTTTGTATGTAAAATTGCGTAAACACAATTCATCTATGTTAACAAACCAACTGAATCATTATCCAGCGGCGTTGGGCACAGCCCTTGTCGAAGACATCGCTCAAGCTGCCCAAAGAGTAAATAAAGTAGACTCTCAATTAATGGCAGTTCAGCTGCAAATTAATCGGTTTGAAGGTAATGCCGATCGCGCCGCCGCCTTTGATATGGATTTGAAAAATGATGCTCAACGCAAATCTCGTCGTTTTGAAGTGTTACTTGTGAATCAAGAATACCAAAAGGCGATGGACACCCTAATACAATTAACTACCGAAAAGGCAAATGCTGTTGCCCATTTAGAATATCTGCGCAACCTGCTTAGCGTAGCCAAATTGCAAGCAAGGCTAACAATAGCTCAACAACTCACAGATTTTGAATCGCATGAATTAGTGGGTTTGTAGTTGGGTCCTAGAAGCTGCTTTCTAAGGTTTAGGATTTGTGTATAGAAACCATCGCTTTTCTCTGGCGATACTTATTTCTCCTGAGTTCTGAGTTCTGAGTTCTGAGTTCTTTTTGATAACTTATTGAGCAGCACGGCAATTTGCTGATTAATGGCTGTGACATCAAAACGCTGGCTGGCTGTAGTTTGTGCATGATGAGCGATCGTCGCAATCTTCTGTGGTTCTTTTAGACAGGTGGTTATCACTTGTGCTAATTCATCAGGTTTTCCTGGTGTGACTGAGAAACCATTGACACCGTGCTCTACTAATTCTACTGCACCGCCAGCTTTTGCAGCCACAATAGGTTTTCCACAGAGCATAGCCTCTACAATCACTCTACCAAACGGCTCTGGGGCGGTTGAGGTATGTGCAACTAAGTCAGTTGCCGCCATCAGCAGGGGAACATCTGAACGAAATCCTAAAAATTTGACTCGGTTTTCTAGTCCCAGCGCTGTCACCTGTTGGTGTAAGTGCTGGACATATTCTTGTTCTCCAAACAGTGCATCACCGACTAAGATTGCTGTGACATCAACAGGACATTGTGCGAGTGCTTCTATTAATATATGCTGTCCTTTCCAAGGTGCGAGACGGCTAAAGTGTCCGACAACAAATTGTCCATCTAACCCCAGTTGTTGTCTAATTTGACTGACATCGGACTCGTGGGTTTGATAATTTTTCGGGTCAAAGCCATTGTAAACCACTTCAGTGAGATCTGAGCGTCCTCCTGCAGCAACGAAGCCTGCTTGACTTGCTTGAGAATTAGCAATGACGAGTGATGCAAAACGATTGGCGCAAGTTACAGCAATGCGACGGTTGGTTTGGCTAAAGTGCTCTGGGGAAAGAATATCATGCAAATGATAGACCAAAGGACGACGACTGAAAAAACTCGCTAGTGCGCCAACAACTAAGGCTTTTTGCGTATTCGCGTAAATTAAATCAAATTCTCTAGCTTTTTGCACAACTTTAGAAATCAGCGGCAGAATTTGAGCCAGACTGCCTAATCCTTGCGCTAAACTGCTTTCTTTACGAACTTGTATAACCTGATTTGTGAGAACTTGAACCGGAATGTGATTTTGTTCTAGTAAATTTTTAAAAGAACCATCAGCAAATAATCCCACTAAAGAGCTATCTTTATAAGGTTTGGGAATATCTATTAAACACAGTTCAGCCCCACCTGGTTTACCACTTTGATCTAGGAAGAGAATTTTCATATCATCTTTAATAATTTCAGTGAGCAGCAGACATTAAGAGTAAACTTCTTGTTCTTGCACAAGTATGATTAATGGATCTTTAGAACCACAGATTAACACAGATAATTTATCTGTGTGTATCTGCTGCCCAAGCTTACCAAACGCGCTTTGCTCATACCTACACCTCACAAAGGGCAAGGTTTATCTGTGGTTTAATTTTCTTCAAATTGATTTTTGCACGAGGTTTTGTATATGGTACGACTGCAAAGGAAAAAGTTACCAAAGCAGCCTCAAGAGATTTTAGTTTTTTCTTGTTATTGTGTTACAGCTAAGCCAATAGAACTTGGCGTACATCTTGAGCTATCTTATCCCAGTTGAAGTTTGTGACAGCGTACTGACGACAAGCTTGTCGTGAAGGTGTTGGCACTTTTCCCAATAGCACCTGTTCTAATCTTTCTGCAATGGCTGCAACTTCTGTGGAAGAGGTAATGAAATCCGGTGAAAATGGTTCTAAAATTTCTGGCATTCCTCCAACCGGAGTACACACAACAGGAGTACCGCAGGCTAAAGATTCTACTACTGCCAATCCAAATCCTTCAAAAGACTGACTGGGCATGATGCTCAAGTCAGCTGCTTGGTAAGCAACAGGTAAGAGTTCGTCAGGTATGAACCCTAAAAATTTAACATGATGATCAAGTCCTAATTCAGTAGCCTGCTGTTGTAGTGTTGCTTGTAGTGGTCCACGTCCTGCGATCGCCAGCATAACATCTGGAATCCTCGGCTTAACAATAGCCAAGGCGTCCAGCAATTTATCAAGTCCAACTCGATTCACCAAGCGGCGGGCGGTGAATAAAATTGGGCGATCTTGGGGCCAGTCTAGTTTTGAGCGAGCCTCTTGAGGTGATAAATTAGGTTGAAACTGAGTAATATCAACTCCACCAGGAATGTCATGAATTTTGTTCCAAGGAACGTGATACTCTTTGTGTAATATATTCCCGAATGCTTTGCTAAGAACAATAAAGCGATCGCAGTGGTTATATGTTCTTTGTTCTATCAGCTTAGCTTTGATAAGAATACTTAATTTCTTCTCATTAACTTCTTCTTGACTCTCAAAAGCCCAAGGACCATGAAAGTTAAAGGTGACAGGTACACCTTTTGGCAAAAGATCTAAAATCGGGAAACTATATAGTGCAAAATGTAAGTTAATGACATCTGGTTTTTCAGTTCTTGTTTTCTGAAAGTTATTACGAATACACCACAATCGTTTCCAAATAGGACTACTGGGTGATGCTAAGTTAGTCAATTTTATCGGCAAGTTTGGTTCAGCTTCTGGTAGACCAACTCCACATAATTCAACTTTGTCTTGATTTGCTGCTAGTTTATGAGTCAGTTCATAAATATATCGTTCCAATCCTCCTGGGGTTTTAGGAAACCAGCCTAGTCCTATACATAAAATAGACTTAGATTCTAAAGCATTTTTTGTATTATCTTCCACTTATGTTTCTCCAAGTAAGGGTTGTGGGTGTGTCTACTTGTTACTTAACATTTCTCAGTTGTCAACTACCGACAGTATTAATTCCATCGCTTGGGTAAGCGTCGATCTACGTCTGAGCACTGTTCGTCGTCAGATGAAGGCAGGCATAGGCGTTATTGATGGGGCAAATCCTGCAGTATACCCCGCTAAACTGCTGCTTACCTCTGGTACTGTTTTCGTGATTAATGCCTTTTTTTGGGTTCATTCAGTATGCTGACTCATGCTGACAATACATATATTCTGTTGCTGGATATATAATCCGAATATTAGAGGTTAATAGAAATTTATTTCATTTATCTCATCTTTTTATAGAACAAAACAGTTCATATGATTGTTGGGTTATAACGTAGAATTTAAGTTAGTAGAGTGAATCCTAACAAATAAGGATAAACTTAAGGTGAAAACAACAGGGGATGCCCATGCACCGAGCTTAGCATTGGTGATACACAGAAGAAGTCAGCAAGTGGGCTTATTGCACTGAAGATGAAACTCAACAGAAGGCAGTGTGCATTAATGAGTAGGAGTAGGGTTAGTCTCGGCTGATGAAGGCAGATTTGAGCGTCCGGGACGAAGTTCGTTCTTGATTGCAAGTTTTCATCACTAAGTATCCATTTTGCAATAAAAGGTAATAAGTTCTAGGATTAACGATAATAAACGTTTTTGTGAAATAGCATCAGAAAAATCCCTGCTATTTAGGTTGCCTTGAAAAGCTTCCTGACACCATTGACTTTTAAGTGTGACAGATGGTTGAAGTTTGCCTCAACTATGAATCAGTAAGTAGAAAGGCGCAAATAAACACCAAGCATGTAACTAAAAGTCAAATTGGCTAAAACTCCCTTCGCTTTAGCATAGCTACCTTTTTTCCTCTGCCTTGTCTTAAGGATAAATTTTCCTGCCCACCTGACTTGAAAAAGGGGTGTAAGGGTATAAGGGTATAGGGGTGTAGGGAAAATCTATTTTCATGTAAGGTTCGTGAGATTTTCCCGTGATTAGCAAGCATGAAAATAGATTTTCATGCTTGCTTGTGGGCGCGATCGCCCATCAATGACTGACTTGAAAAAGCAAGGGAGCAGGGAGAGAGGAGAAAATTTTTCATCCTCAGGAGTGTACGTAGTTGATGATGGCTACTTAATCATCCATACTTGTTTAGGGAAGTAAACAGTTGAATCTTATACGTCTTGTTTTTTATTTAAGTTTTTTAGTAGATATTGCAAGTCTAATTTAAAACATGTATCATCCCAAAACAAGTTGAATTTTAAAAAAATAGTGTGATTCTGATAAAGTTTTTGTAAAACCAGACGTGGAGCACTCTTGAATGTAGATAATGACAGAAAACCCCTGTAAGGGTAATTACGATGCAATGATTTCCTATTCTATGCAGCCTCATTGTAAAACGATACTAAATAATATTTGAGAAGTCATTAAGCATTTTGTTATTTTATGAAAAATCAATTCATTTCACATCTGGGTGGACTATATCGTAGGCAACGAAATAATACTCATTTGCAATTGAGACAATTTTTCAAGTTTTTTTTATGTCTAATAACTGCTACAAGTATTACATTGTACTTTACAGCCACAGTCATACCTGCCACAAAACCCTACACAACATCTTGGATAGGTAATACTTATGGTGGTGGTAAGAAATGGGTGCAAAATTATGTAGAGGGAATGTATGTCGGTTCTGATGGCACGGTTTACACCAACAGCACTTGGGACGAAGCTGGAAGAGAAGCAGGAATATATAAGGATGGTGATGTTATAGGTCCTGACTTTGAGCTTCATGGTTGGAGTCGTGTAGGCGGCAAAGCCATAACAATTAATGATAAATATATTTACCTTGCTATGGTGCAGGGATCAATGGGCAAGATACCAGAAGATTACCCACCAGAAAAAACAGCTTGGCACTGTGTCAGACGCTATACTTTGTCTGGAAAGCCTGCGGGTTTTGCTGGAGGGCGTGGCTATGACAAGAGTATGATGATTGTCAGTGCAAAAAGCCCAGTCACAGGATTAGCAGTTGTAGGGAAAGAGTTATATGTGGGTATTTCTGAGGCAAACCGCGTTAATGTCTACAACACTGACACAATGACGGAAGTCCGGAATTTTTCTGTTGCCAGTCCAAAACAGATGACAGTTGATAAGCAGGGAAATCTGTGGATTATACAAAGCAAGAATGGCAGTAGCCCTGCTCAGATTTTACATTATTCAAGCCAAGGAAAGCGAATGCCAGAGGTTATTGCTGATGTTGTTGATCCAAGTGCGATCGCACTCGACAATCAAGGCAGACTTTTGGTGGCAGAAAATGGACCTCGTCAGCAAATATTAATTTATAAAATTACAGGTAAGCCAGCAAAAGTAGGAACTTTCGGAGTCGAGGGGGGCGTTTATGCTGGTGTTCCTGGTGACATTGGAAATTTAAAATTTTACGGAATTAGTGGGGTGGGTACAGATGCAACAGGTAATATCTATGTAAATAGTAATGGTTTCAATAATTCAGGAACCGACTTAAGAAAATTTTCGCCGTCAGGAAAGTTACAATGGCAGTTGCTGGGTTTGCACTTTGTGGATAATGCAGATACAGATCCTCAAAGTGATGGCGTAGAGGTATACACCAAGCATGAATACTTCCAGATGGACTACAAAAAACCATCCGGTAAACAATGGAGTTACAAGGCTTACACCTTAAATCCTTTTAAGTACCCCCAAGATCCACGCCTCCATACATCGCCAACTTCAGTTTTCTTCCGCCGCATTCAGGGGAAACCCTTTATGTATCTCACAGATATGTATGCTAGCTTTATGGAAGTTTATCGTTTTAATCCAGCTACAGATGGTTATATTGCAATACCATCTGCTATGTTTTCTGCTACATCCATGAATCATGGTAAGCCCGTTCAAAGTTGGCTGTCTAATCAACCTCAGGAAGAAAAGGATTGGATCTGGCGAGATCGCAACGGTAACGGTGCTTTTGATCAGGGTGAATATGATACTAGAACCCTAGATTATCCTTACCTTGGAGGATGGTGGGTAGATAGCAAAGGCGACTTATGGAAAACTCTGCGAACGAAAGTTGGTATCCTGCATTTTGTTGTACAGGGGCTAGATCAAAAGGGTAACCCGATTTATTCCAACAGTTCTATGAAAAAGGAGACAACTCCTAACCAAATTACAGATTTGCGAAGGATTGAGTATTTTCCTGATACAGACACCATGTATTTATCAGGCTTTACCAAAGAACATCCTCCGATTGGAGATGATGCTGGAGTCGTTGGTTCTGAAATTATACGTTATGACAACTGGAATAAAGGAAACCGCACTCCCCGGTGGCGAACCGTGATCCCTTATGACACAACTGGAAAGCGCGAAGTGATGACAGCAGCGATGAGTGTCGCCGGAGATTATGTATTTGCTGTAACATTGAAAACGTCAGAGGTATACGTTTACAAAGCCGCGACAGGAGAACAAGTACAAAAGTTCAAACCAGGTCCAGAAGTAGCTGGTGAAAGTGGCTGGATTGACATACCTTATGGTATCCGTGCTTTTCGCCGATCAAATGGAGAGTACATAGTATTTGTTGAGGAAGATTTGAAAGGAAAGGTGATTATGTATCAGTTACCGCGATAAGTTGATGATTGTTTTTTACACTTGTTCCCAAATTCCTTTGGAATTGAATAACGAAGCAATTATCACAGGCTTTGCCTGTTTTTTCTTTAGTTGTATTTGATAACGTCATGACACTATAGTCGCATGGTCATAATCTATATGCTTAAAATTGAGTGTATTTATTAACCGTACTAAATGTATTGTTGAACACAATAAAATTGAAAAATTTATACTGTATTTATAAAAAATGAAAACATCTTGAATAAGAAAATGTCAAACATGAGAGATAATAGCAACGAAGCATTGTAGAGCAATCGAGAAAAAAATCAAGCAACTCTATATTTTTTTATGCAGATAAAACAGATTCTTAAACTTTTACAAAAAATAATTCCAAATAACTTGCTTTATCTACTGCAAGATATTCACTCTAAAATACTGTTTCGGTGGATTTTACTAAAAGGAAGTGAGCCAACAGCGTTTAATAACAAATCCGCGATGGTGTTTTCTCCTCATCAAGATGATGAAACCTTCGGTTGTGGAGGTATGATTGCCCTGAAACGAGAACATGGAGTACCAGTAACGGTGGCTTTTCTAACTGATGGACAGGGTTCTCATGGTCCCGATTCTCAAATCAAAGAAAAAATCGTCCACATTCGCAAACAAGAGGCGGTAAAAGCTTTAGAAATTTTGGGAGTAGAAACCTCAAAAATTCACTTTTTGGAAAAGCCAGACGGAACTTTGCAAGATTTACAAAAAGAGCAACGGGAACAAACAATTCAGCAGTTGGCTGAACTCATAAAATTTTCTCAACCAGAAGAAATTTACGTTCCTCACAGAAAAGATTGCCATAAAGATCATGAGGCGACATATGAACTTGTCAAAGAAGCAATTGCTCAAGTAGGGATCAAAGTAGAACTCCTACAATATCCTATTTGGTTATTGTGGAGAGCACCTCTATTTATTATGCTTAAGTTGCATGATATAGCAGCTGCTTACCGACTCTCTATAGAATCAGTCCAACATAAAAAAAGCAAGGCGATCGCCTCTTACTGTTCTCAACTTGAAGGCTTACCTCGTGGCTTTGTGAAGCGATTTTTAGGATCTTATGAAATCTTTTTTAAAGTTGAGTAAAAGTAGTAAAAAATGCTTATTAATACGTATTTACAACTAGAAGATTTTATACGATTCTTAAGAAGAAGCAATTATGTATCACAAGCAACCACTGTGGAGAGGACAGAAATGCGGATACTACATATTACAAACCACGTCCAAGAAATAGGTAACGGTATTGTTAATGTTGCGATAGACTTAGCCTGCTTGCAAGCCAAGCTTGGTTACGATGTCGCTGTGGCATCTGCTGGAGGAGAATATGAAACATTACTGGAACGTTATGGTGTTAGACACTTTCAACTAAATCAGTCGAGAACGCCGCTTAATGTTGCCAAAGCTGCATGGCATTATTGGGGTATTTTACAAGAATTTCAGCCAGATATCGTCCATGCCCATATGATGACAGGAGTTGTGCTCGGTGCACTTTTGAGAATGTCCTCCTATGGTTTAGTGTCTACAGTGCATAATGAGTTTCAGCGAAGCGCAATACTGATGGGATTAGCTGATCGTGTCATTGCTGTCAGCAGTGCAGTAGCCGATTCAATGGTAAAGCGTGGTATACCGAAGCATAAATTACGGGTAGTGTCCAACGGCACATTGGGCACTCCTCGTCATCCTAACATTACAGAATGTCAGCCTCTACCCTTACACCGTCCTGCTATTACCACTGTAGCAGGGATGTATAAACGCAAAGGAATTGGTGAGTTAATTGATGCATTTGTAGAAATTGCTACTGAGTTTGCTGATGCTCATCTGTATGTGGTGGGAGATGGTCCAGATCGCGCAATATTTGAAGCAAAGGCGCAAAGTACAGCTGTTAGCGATCGCATTCATTTTGAAGGTTTCCAGCCAGAGCCGCAACGGTATATGCTAGCAAGTGATATTTTCGTGCTTGCTTCATACTGCGAATCTTTCGGTTTGGTTTTGACAGAAGCGCGGGAAGCAGGGTGCGCCATTGTTGCCAGCGATGTAGACGGAATTCCTGAAACATTAGATAATCGACAGGCTGGTCTTCTGGTGCCACCTAAAGATAGTCATGCTTTGGCAAAGGCTTTGACGAAATTACTCAGCAATCCTTCTGAATTAGACCAGTGGAAATGCCAAGCAAAGTTAAATTTAGAGCGCTTTAGTGCTGCCCGAGTTAATAAGGAAACACTAGCTACATATCGTGAATTATTGACCAACTATAGTGCAATTAGTGCAGTTTGATATTGAGTTTTAGCATTAATAATGGTTCAGTGTTATATGAATTTCTCTGTAAACTTGAGCTTAATAATTGGTAATAATATAGTCGTGCTCAGAGCTTTTCAGCCAAGAGGATTGCAAAATATTAAGCTCATGTTTATAGAGAATTATCTCAAATCCGCTTGATTATCCACAGTTTGCGCATAAATCCATAAATCTCAACGCTTATGCAACGCTTTAACTATATGCATTTACCTGGATTTGATATGACTCCCTTCTGACTCTAAGATGAGCAATTTAAAAAGTGTAAAGACACCCCTTTTGAGAAGAAGCTAAAACTTTTCATACAGCAGAACGGAGGGCATGAATAAAGTTTTGAGCGTAACGCTGGGTAGAGAAATCAAGGGCACGTTGCCGTGCTGCTTGGGCAGCAGTGCGAGCAAATTCTTGGTCGTTCAGGTAGCGAAGAATTGCATCAGCCAGTGCGTTTGCATCTCCATAGGGTGTGAGTAATCCGTTTAGGCCATTTGTGATGATTTCTGTTGGTCCTCCGGCATTACCAGCAATAATGGGTTTGCCTAAAGCCATCGCCTCGATAATGACAATACCAAATGGCTCATTATCTGAAGCATGAACAAAAACATCCATTGCCTGCACCCACTCTGGAATGTTGCGCTGTAGTCCAGCCAGGAGTACTTTCTCTGGAAGCCCCAAAGTTGCTATTTTCTCGTTCAAAAAGTCCTCATAATCTGGCTCCAAATCATGCTTACCTCCAACGACGACACAATGGGCATTAGGATACTTTTGCAACACTTTAGGCATTGCCTCGACAAGAACGTGTATTCCCTTCCAACGCTGCATTCGTCCAACAATGCCAATCAAAGGACCGTCTAACGGTAAACCCAGCTTGGAACGTGCTTCACTAGGAGAAGGTAAATCAGAAGGATTAAACCGATCTAGTGCTACGCCAGGGTTAACTAAGTAAACTGGTCGCTCTGGTAAAATTTGAGATTGGGCGCTTTGTATTGCTTTGGTGATTGTGACGACACCACGAGCTGGCATGAGATTAACCAGGCGCTTGAGAAAGTTTTTGTTATCTGGAATTTCCTGCTGATACCACATTGCAGGTATGCCGGCTAGCAATGCTGCCAGTCCCCCTGTTAAATGGGCTAACCACATCCAACTGATGATCACATTTGCATGTTCGCGTCTGGCAATGGAAGCTATGGCGATCGCACTCATTAACAAACGGTGCACTTCACGCACGCGCCCACCCCGCACAACTCGTGCATCCACACCAAACTTCCGAAACAGCTCAACCATCGGACCATCTTCTAGGAATATGACCAGCCATTCGACTCCTGCGTTGCGTCCCTCCTGCATCAAATCCCGAAGCGTCATTTCACTACCGCCACGTTGTTCTGCTAGCGGCATAATAATAATTACTTTCATATCGTAGACCTTTCTTGAGATCCAATGATTTCTGGCTGCTGCGGATAGGTGGGTGCAGTTATTCCTTGATGCTGATAGTATTTATGTGCTGCCATAGTGATACCAAAAAATCCCCAAAGAATCATGCCTGCTATACTTAACATACCGCTACCAATAACGAGCTGAGCACAAGCAGTCACACCAATGGCGCGAGAAGCACTCACAAAACTATCGAAGCGAGATTCAGTATACTTGAATATATTAGTGATAATCATCACAAGTGCAGTGATATAAGGAATAGCTCCCAACCAGCCCAGCGTGAAGAACATATCTAATACGCCACTATCAATAACAAAGACTTCTATTTGACCAGTTTTTTCATTAAATTTCCAGGTATTTCCAAATCCATTGCCGAAGACATTAGATAAGGCAACACTCAGGTTTCTGTCATAGCTCCCGGATCTATCTTTCAAGCTACCATCGTTTTCAAGATTAGAAAAACTTTCAAAACGACTGCCAACAACACTAGCGAATGGCTCTATGGTTGCTAATGGAATGACACACAATCCCATTGCCAAAATGATAGCAATCAAGCGCATTTGAGTTTGCGCTTTCACAGAACCAAAAATCATAGCCAGCCCCATTAACCAGCCTCCCCAGTTAGTACGTGCCTGAGTCAGTAGGAATGATAAGTAGCCGAATGCAGAAGCGGGAAAGTTTAAAGGTCCTGAGGAGCCACCACTAAACAATAACAGCAACCCTGCTTGCATCACAGCTCCATAGGGACCGACTGAGTGCATTGTGCTCCATACGCGCATCTGGAAGGGTGCTGGGTTTCCAGAACTGGTATTCATTTTTGATTGTATGAGCCAATATTTGTCCCACTCAGGTGCCACCACGAATTGATACACACCGTATAGTCCTGTCAGGAACACACACCAAAAGAATGTGCGTTGAATATTCTGACGATAGCTAGGGTAATCACGCCAGCACATGAATAAATGGAATCCAAAAATGACCGGAGATAGCCAATCTAGAAGACTTCGTGCTATGGCGATCGGTGAGTTGTAAACCAGTCCTACAAGAAGCCCATAACACACACCTACAAAAGCAAAAACAAAAGGTAAACCTCCTTGACGAGAAGCACTGGGAAGGTATTTTAGAGTTGTTGCTAGTGTAACTAAAGTTACTAAGTATGGAGCAATAAGCACCTGACGACTTGGATCCCAACCAGCACGAAAATCAATCAAACGAGCAACTAATGCTGATAGAAACCACATCCACCAGGCAAAGCCCAAGTAGAGAATGGGATGCCGTAAGTATAAAAATATAGCTACAACAAAAGATGATATGGGGAAAATGAGGCGCAGCTTGGCTGCGCCTGCAAAATAAAAGGCGACATTCAGCAACACGAAACCGGAAATGACTATCCAGCTGACAAATGAGCGCTGGTCAGGCAAATAATGCTGTTTAAGCAAAGGATGAAAATGTGGCTGTTTAGAATTCACTTGGTTTCTCCAAGTTAAAGATTTCGTAGAGTAAGCTATGCCTCATTTCTAAGGTCATGATTAGGCAGTGCTGTTCACGAGAATAAGGTTTTTTAGCTATCTACTACAACAGTTAGTTATTTATTAAAAAACTGTGGTGCTTTTGCCAGGTTTGCCATCCCTGCCAACGTCCACGGATGGAAGCTAGCCATTTTTGCGCTGCCAGTTTGCCGCCCTTCGGCAAAAGCCTAAGCCATTGGACAAAACCCAAACTATCTCGTGTTCCCACTAATATAGCCCAAAGTAAAAACACTGTACGGCGTGTAGGTGGCAGATGCTCAAGTAACACAAGCGTTTCATTATGAACTAGATTTATCCAAGCTACTTCATTAAAATTATTGCGCTGGTCTTCATCAAAACGTTGTGCTGGATAGTGATCAACGGCTACAGCGGGATCGTAAATCATCTTCCAACCCGCCCGCTTTAAAGCTAGGGTAAATGCCATTTCAAAGTGTACTTGTGCTCCCGTACCTCGCATCCGCTGATCAAAGCGCGATCCGGCGATCGCGCTGGTACGAAAACTCATGTTAACACCCTTGAGGACATCGACTTCGCGGGGTTCTCCCATTCCCAAGTGATGATTACCAATAACTCGCCCAAACCACTGTAGTTGACCAACCACTTCGCACGAGTCATCTAACAGCTTTTCACCTTCGTGTATCCAATCGCGTCCGCCGACTCCAGCGATGCGACTGTCTGAGGTGAAATGAGCACTGATGCGTTCTAACCAATCAGGGCGAGGTGCTGCATCATCATCCGTTATTGAAACCGTATCTCCTTTAACCGCTTCCAGTCCAGCATTAAGAGCTGCGACCACTCCCCCAACTGTAACTTTGACGGTATCCAGTGGCAGTGTAGTTTCTTTGAATCCTTCTAGAAACTGCCAAGTATCAGTATCTATATCCCGTACAACCACTATCACCTGAAAAGGTGGTTTAGTTTGCTCAACTAACGCCTGAAGGCAGCGTAATAGGTCTTGAGGACGGCGATAAGTCGGTATGAGAACGGTGTTCCTCATTCTTGCTTAACTCCTCAAACAAATCCACATAAGTTTTTGCCATAGTAGCCCAGCTGTGATGTTCTGCGACAGTGCGTGCAGCTTGACCCATCTGCTGCATTTTGTTGCGATCACTCACCAAAGACAACAGTACCTCCGCCAAAGCCTCAACATCGTCGGAGTCAGACAAGACAACCCCGCATTCTGGTGTGACTAATTCTGCACCTCCTGTTGCCGTTGCGGTAATAACAGGAAGTCCACAAGCAAGGGCTTCTAATAAGACTAGGGTACATGCTTCGTAACGGGAAGGAAACACGAATAAATCTACAGCACGCATAATCTGGGGTATATCACGCCGATATCCCAGAAAATGCACTCGTTCATTCAACCCTAAGGATTCTGCCATTTGTGGGAAGGGGCTACCTTCAGGACTTCCCACAACTGCAAGATGTAAATTTGGTACTTTCACCAAGGCACGCAGTACGGTATCTAAGTTTTTCCTGGGTGTGCGAATGTCTCCTGCAAACAGCGCCAAAGTCACATTTTCCGGCAAACCGAGTGTTTGACGAGATACCGTACCAGGAGAAAACTCTTCTAAATCAACTCCATTGACAATCACCCGAATTCGAGAACGGGGTACACCAATACTTTCCAATTCTTGGGCAACTTTTTCGGATACTGACACCACAATCTTTGCTTTTTGGAAAGCCTGTTTTTCCCAACGGGCGTTGAATGCGGTGTACAGCTTTTGGTACAAACCATACAAATCTTTGCGGAGACGGGAAATATGTACGGGCGATCGCAGCCAAGAACTGTGGACAAAGTGTACAGCATTCACATCAGATACTGATGATGTTATTGCTCCGTTGACTTTCACCAAATCGACTTGGGGGCGGTGTTTGCGCAACCAATCTGCACTTTTTTGAGAGAATATGAAATTACGAAGAAATTCAGTTGGCAACCCGTTGACTGAAATAGGAATCCAGTTGACCTGGCTACTTTGTTGTAATTCTGGTGCTATTTCACTTGCCAATAAGGTCAGGTGATGACCCCGGCGAATGGCTTCTTTTGCAACCTCATAATTTACTCGTCCCTGTCCATCACCCTTTTTTAATTTGTGAGTCACAATACATAGTTTCACACACCACCTTCCTTCTCAGTTCATTTTTGACTTAACATTGATGACTTAAAAATTCTATTTTTAGTTGCGTTGAGGCTTTTATTTGGCTGCAACTCCCAGCAATTGATTTGTTATTGGTCGTGGAATGAAACTCAAAATCAATGCTGCTATAGTTCTGAAATTAAACTTTTGTTCAGAAAGTGCCCGCAAAAGATAAGGACGTGCTTCGGTTGTCTGTTCAGAGCGCAGCAAACCTATAGCTAAAGTTGTATGAGATTCTAACCATTTTTGCTTAAAATACAGCTTGTATTTCTTGAGTTTTTCATCTTTCATAAATTGCTCGTAGCAAAATATTTCTGCTCTTCCTTTGCGAATTTTTGCCTTTGTATGAGCATCTAGACTACCACTGAGATTTGCCTTAGCATCTAGACTACCACTGAGATTTGTATCTGTTTGTTCATGAGCGCGATACCGTGTCAATTTTTCTGGATAATAGTATGCTCCATGACCCGAACGAGAACATAAGTAGGCTAAATATAAATCCCACATACCGTCTACTTCCTGTGGAATTTTCTCCCAGTCAACAAATTCTTTCCGAATCACACAAGCTGCGGCTATTGGTACAGACTTATCTATGACTGCAATTTCAAGAAAAGGTTGATGAACTCCTTTTTTTAAAATAGTTCGTTTGTATGCTGTTGAATTTTCCTCAGTACCAATATGATCAATTTTGCCATGTTTATCTATAATATATTGGTCGCAGAAAGCGAGAATGATATCTGGGTTGTTTTCCAAGGCTGGAACCAGTTTTTCCAGAAAGTCCTCATTCCACATATCATCATCATGGAGACTGGCAACGTATTTACCCTGTGCCTTCTTGAAGGTATCCATTTGATTAACAAACATACCAACATTGCTTAGCTGACTGGAACATTGGATGCGTGAATCACCAAAAGATTCAACTATCTTTTGGGGGCTTATTGGACTGCAATTATCTGAAACAATAATTTCAATATTTCGATAAGTTTGTTTAACAGCGCTGTTTATTGCTTGCTTGAGATACTCTGGTCTATCATAAGTTGGAATAATAACGCTGACTAAAGGCTCTTGGGAGCTATTAACCTGTGACATTTTCTAAAACCCTTGTATTTTACTATAAAATTACTACTCTCTGTCTTGGTTTTGCATTAAGGCAACTTATTTAACTTTCATATATTATCTAACTAATTTTTTTTACTGGCAAATTCTGATATTGTGTTTTCATAAATTTTTTGTAAATGTTTGACGTGGACATCCATTGTGAATTCTTGCATGAGCAAAGCATGACCTTGTTCGCCCATCTGTCGGCATTTCTGATAATCACAAGACAAATGAGTTATCGCTTGTGCCAGCATCTGAATATTATTAGCTGGTACAAGAACACCTGTTTCTCCATCTTGTAAATATTCTGGAATACCTCCGACTGCGCTAGCAATGACAGGTCGGTAATGACCATAAGCTTCCAGAGTGACTAGACCTGCTGGTTCAGGCCAAACACTGGGGAAGATAACAGCAAAACACTGTTCGTAAAGTTGATTTAATTTGTTACTATCACACCAGCCATGCCAAGTGATACGGTTGTTTAACCCTAGTTTTTGAGCTAACTTTTCCAACCGTGGTCGTTCCCAACCTTCACCTGCAATATCAAGATGAATTTGCGAATCTGTGTGTACTAAGGTTTTGAGCAGCCATTCTAGTCCTTTATCAGGAACTATTCGCCCCACAAATAAAATCCGCTGATTTTTGTATGTTTCTAAACTTAGAGGCGCAGTCGCTATTTGCGGTACGGAGATCCCACAGCGTAGTGTTACAGTTTGTTGAGGTGGCAAGCCATTTTTAATCAACTGTTTCCGAACATAGTCGCTATTTGCCAGAAAAGTAACTCTCAGATTTCTGATAAAATGGTTGAGGTGATGAGTACTTTGTAATTCCTGAATCACTCTTACGGGTTTGCGGCTTCCACAGCCATCTATTATCTTGCCCCAGAGGCATCCTAAATAAGAGAAATTGCGATCGCAAATGACATCTTGTGCTGCTAAATATTTTGTACCACTAGCACAGTACAATGAGTGATTGTGAACGGTGAAGACAGTAGGACATTCTCCTTTGACTTGCTCTAGTAAATCTGGACTGTGAATATGCAGCAATTTGAACCGACTCTGGTCAAGTTCTTTGAGAGATTTAATAACAAAGTCACTCACGCCAGATTGGGGAGATTGAATCAGAGAAGTTAAATAAGTTTCCGCTCCTCCATTTCCATTAACTCTGAAACTAGAGCAGTGATATATCAAATTCTCATCATACTCGGGTTGGTTCAATTTTTCTGCTCTCTGTTGTGCATCTGTGATTAGGTTGGGCATTACTCCTCCATGTTAGTTTCAAGTTCCCAAAAATTTGTTTATTGCTTGCAAGAAGAATTTTAACTTTTTTTGCTACTTCTTGACTTTTCCATCCATCTTTGTTTTAATAATTCTTTCTGGAGTTGCTGACTATTCGTTCTTGCAGTCTTTATAGCTGCTTTACCCATTTATTGGTGCATCGATTCGTTAGCAGCTAAAAAATAGAATTTTTGCGCAATAGCTGTTTCATCACTTTCAAGTAATACCCCATCAAGTACCTTACATGTGAAAGTTACTTTCATTGGACTCACTATTTAAGGGAATTTTTGAAAACCATATTTTTCATATAGGAATCGGGTTTCATTTGGTAAACTTACTCGTGAGGACGCTTAACGCTTAACAGGTCAGACCAGCGCCCGTCTTGGTGGATCCACTTGCCGTCTTGGCGGTTCCCGTCACGAACGACGCAAGTGCGTCTGTACAGGAGTTTGGGGGACTGGCAAACCTGAAGGACAACGGGGAAAGCTTAATATCAAATGTTCCTACCTACCTGAGCAAAAATCAAATATGAGTTTTATAGTTTCGTTTACGTTTGAGCTTTTCTAGATCTTGCTATTGATCCTTAATTTAGTTGATGCTGCATTTGGTGATATTTCCAAAGCTTACCTTTTATATCAAGTAACTCTTGATATCCGCCCTGTTCTACAATCTGTCCCTGTTCAAGTACGACAACTTTATCTGCCCGAACTATTGTTGATAAGCGGTGAGCAATGACAATCACTGTTCGTCCTACAGAAAGTTTTTCTATAGACTCTTGAATTAACTTCTCCGACACAGTATCAAGAGCACTTGTTGCTTCATCCAAAATCAGAATTTCTGGATTCCGCAGCAAAGCGCGAGCAATTGCAATTCGCTGACGCTGACCCCCAGAAAGCCTCACACCTCTATCTCCAAGTTGAGTGTTGAAACCTTCAGGCATTTCTTGGATAAATTCCAAAGCATTTGCTAATTGAGCCGCTTTGTAAATTTCCTCATCTGTTGCTCCTTCTGACCCATAGGCAATATTGTTAAGGACAGAAGTGTTGAAAATAAAGGTGTCTTGGCTGACCACAGCAATTTTTCGGCGCAGCGACTTGATTTCAAGATGCTGCAAATCAACGCCATCAATAAAAACATGACCTCGCGTTGGATCGTAAAATCGCGGAATCAAATCTGCCAATGTTGTTTTACCAGCGCCGGAAGCACCCACTAGTGCAGTCATCCTGCCTCGTTCAATCATCAGCCTAATGTTACTAAGCACCAAACTTTCCGAGTCGTAGCCAAAATCAACAGACACAAACTCAATTGAACGTTTTAAGCCAGAAAATTCGATATGTCCATTGTGGAAATACTGTAGCTCATCAATTTCTAAAAGTTTTTTCACGACTTCCGACGAGCCGTACATTGTACTGATATGCGTCGCTACACCATTAATATCTTGAATGATTGGTACGAGGCGAAAGAGAACGAAGAAAAACGTCAATAGAAAAGCTGTTTGTAGTAAACCTTTAGTGACAAAAACTGTAAATGCCAGAACAATCATTGCCACAAGTATTGTGGTCGCCAACGCCTCTGCAAGTGGCTTGACTATCATCCATACCGAGGCAATTTTCTTTGAATGATTGACCAACTTCAAGCTGGCATTATAATAACGTTTACGTTCAAAATCTTCCGTAGAAAATGCGTGAACGGTACGAATTCCATTGATAAATTCTATAGCTATAGAAGTAAAATTATTGTTGGCTTTAGTTACATCAAAACTTGCCTCACGAACCCGACTATTTAATGTAGACAAGCCAACAGCTAACAAACTGAAAAGCATTAATGAAATAATAGATAACTGCCAAGATATCCAAAACATTGACGTTAGGTAAACGACTGCGTTTAATGTTCTGGAAAATAAGAACGCTGCATCACCAAAAGCTTGTTTTAATTTTTCTAGTTCAGTTGTTATAGTATTTATCAGCTCACCAGATTTAGTATTATTAAAATAACCTATTTTTACAGACTGTAGTTTTTCAAATATTTGTTTGCGGAGCCTATCCACTAAAGTCAACTGAGTTATTTCAGTGTAAAATTGTGCTAAGTAATTTAATCCTGAACGTATCCAAGCGCTAACAAAAAGCAAGAATGAAACGCGATACAGACGATTTAGAGGTAATGGATCGTCTGCTCCTAACAAAGTATTCAATAACTCAAATTTTGTCTGAAACGGGACGTTGGGAGTCGTTAAATTTTGTAGAAAGGCAGCTAAAAGAGTAACATTCAATCCCTCAAAAATTGCCGCTATAAATGAGAATAAAAGAGCAATCGCTGCAATTTTGGGAAAGTGTTTAAATTCTCGCAGTATAAGGTAGTTCTCCTGCCAGAACTTAGTAGTCTTGACTAAATTCTTAAGGATATTTTGGACTGGTTTGGATAATTTGACATGCATGAGTAAGATTCAACTGTAGTTTTGCAGGGAAAATAGAGCGCTCAAAATACTATAGTCTTACAAAAAGCCGCAACGCGTTGACTGACGTGCGGCAATTTTACTTACTACTGTAAGTTCCAGTAGTTGTTTTTTCATCAGAAACAGAGCGAAAGTCATTTTCCAAGGGTGGAACCAATATTTTTAGTTGGTGAAAGACCTCAAGGGTGTTCAAGCCATGAGGTAACGAACAACAAATCACAGAGTTGAACTATCCAAATGTAACAGATTCGACTCTGCTTCAACCTCCCATGACCTCATCATTCCTGGTAATCTGTTGAGTTGTCGTTGTGCTTCTGGACTGAGCCGTACTGCATCTTCCAAAGTCCAGCAACGAGGTCCAGTCAAACTCATTTCACCACGTAGTACATTAAATAACTGTGGCAGATGATCTAGGCCATACTTACGCATCCATCGTCCCAGTTTACTCGAATTTTGACTATCTTCAGAATCGTACAAATCATCTTGATATGCTATCGCCATATCCCCAATTGCTCTTTTGCTGGCTGTAGTTGTGCGAAACTTGAAAACCTTGAAGAGTTTTCCTCGTTCTCCCACATGCCATTGGCAAGAAAAAAGTAGTCTTGGTTCTGGAGAGGAAATGCGCATGAACAAAACTAATCCCAACATGATTGGACTTACTGCAAGCAGAAAAATCAACGCAGTGAGCCAGTCCGTAAAACGCTTCAACCACCACAATGTTGAGTCTAGTGCTTTTGGCTGTTTCTCGACCGAGGGTATGCGCAGGAATATGGGTTTGTTGGCTTGAGCGCACGCATCTGCCCAAAATTTTAACCTTGTTTCACCAAGTATTGGATCTATGCGTACCAAATTTGCAGGAGAACGCTTCAGACACTCCACTAACGACTCTTTTTTATCCAGTGAAGGCATATAGGGTTGTGTTATCCCTCCAGGAGGGATGATCAGCAACTGACCCCGTCGCCACATAAGTCTACAGTATTGAGAGGGATTATCTTGTTGCTGCTGCTTCACTGTATAGTTACTCTGTAATGTTGGTATTATTGAGGTTGTCATATGTATTTTCACTCATAGTATGGTAGATTGCTGACCTAATATTAAAGGCTACTAAACCCAAACAGTCCAAGTTGGATTTTACTCTTTGCTATCAAACTGGACGTAATCGAGTCGAAAAAAAGATAACACAATTATCCCTATTAACAATTGCACATCTTGGTTAATTTTTTTGACCAAAAATGTATTTCATACAACAATCGTAGTTTTCAGATAGCTCTGGGGAAAGTCCACTCTTGTCTTTTTCAGGGGGGATTTAATATCTAGGATATAAGACGCTGTAAGAATAACGGTTACATATAGAGATTCTTTATTTAGTCTTTAAACATCAAGGACGTTTTTGCGATAATTATTAAGATCCTATGAATAACAGAACTTGTATAATTACGAAACAAGAATCTTTATTGTCACCTTATGTGATTTGAAATCGTTATTAAAAATAAGTATAGCTATCACAACTAATCAAAACAGACCAGATCAGTAATTTTAGTTATCTACACTAACTTTCTACGCTGATAAAAATTTTAGTGGTTCAAATATTTTCAATAAACAAGGCAGCAGGAGATGAGGGCACCGGGAACTGATAGGAAGTCGCGTCCAAGACTGCGTTCCCCGAATTACTAAGCGTCTAAGGCACTTACAAGAAAAAAATGCCCACGCTTGACGACCTCCACGCGCAAAGCTCGCCGGGCAGAATCCTCTGTCCGGCAGACTTTGCGCTAACTCGTACACCAACTCATTATTGTGTGCGCTTTGCGTTGCCGTAAGGCGATAGCCGTGGCGTCAGGCATAGGCATTCTTGTTGGGCATTTTTTTATTTGGATATTCCTAAATTTATTATGAGTAAAATGAATGTCTATAATTGATTAAGTTTTTTCCATCAATATAAAAAACGTATGAATACAAGGTAATTTATCTTGTTCGTAAGTAATTTAATTTACGATACATTTTGATTGTGCTTTTTGGGAAGAGATAGTTATATACTCTGCCTTCAAATATCTTGAAGAAGAACACATAGGTCAGAACCCAGAACTCAGCAATCAAATGTATTGGTATTCAAACAAGGCAGCTTTTGGGTAAGAAGCTTCTTACCCAAAACGTGCCGCCCCAACCAATTGAATACAACGCTCTTATCCTGCACCAGGGAAAACGCCAGATCCTACAACGGGGCGGCAGCTTTTCGGGGGAAGCTTCCCCCGAAAACGTGCCTTGG
>NZ_CAWPKW010000306.1:0-1967 GCF_963888615.1 Brasilonema octagenarum UFV-OR1
TTGGGGCAACCAAACTCCGTTTGGTTGGGGCATAGGGCGCGCCAAGGGCGATCGCTATTTACAACGCCATATCTTAAAAGGATTGGGACATCCGTTGGTATTGGCAATGGATGAAGTCGATAGAGTTTTTGACACCAAATTCCGCAATGATTTTTTTGGGATGTTGCGTAGCTGGCATAATAATCGTGCGATTTATCCGAGTTTAGACAAATTGGATTTGGTACTGGTTACTTCTACTGAACCATATCAGTTAATTGATGATTTGAATCAGTCTCCGTTTAATGTCGGGCAGATTATTGAGTTAGAAGATTTTACACCTGAACAAGTTGCCCAACTCAATGCTCGTCATAATCCATATTCAAATAAGCTGTAGTGTTATGAGAGATGGAAAATGAAATTAAAAGAAATCCTCCAAGAAAAACGAGCAGAAATTCTCAGTATTGCTGCTAAACATGGTGCTTATAATCTCCGAATTTTTGGTAGTGTAGCTAGAGGAGAAGAAACACCAAGCAGTGATATTGATTTTTTGATTGATTATGACTTGAATAAAATTACGCCTTGGTTTCCTGGTGGCTTAGTTCAAGAGTTAGAAACCTTGTTGAATCGGAAGGTTGATGTGGTAACTACTAATTCTTTACATTATTTGATTCAAGATAAAGTCTTAAAAGAGGCTATTCCTTTATGAAAGACAGTCGGATTTATCTTATTCACATTCGCGATTGTCTCAACAGAATTAAGCAATATACACGCTTAAGGAAAAGAAGTATTTTTTAATGACATTAAAACCCAAGATGCAGTTTTAAGAAATATTCAGGTGATGTGTGAGTCTGTACAAAAATTACCAACTGATTGGAAAAATGCATACCCTGAGACAGAATGGAGTAATATTGCTGGCTTTCGTAATAGATTAACTCATGAATATCTAAGTGTAGACCTTGATATTGTTTGGAATGTCATTGAAAACTATTTGCCTTCTCTAGAAAGAACAATTGAAGCAATGGCACAGGAGTTTTGGAATATTTAGTTGAGAAGTACTCCGAAACTGAAAAATCACCTTAATGAAGTGTGATCGCGCAGCGTGCGCCTTGGCGCACTGGCCCTTGGCGGGCACTCCGTGCGATCGCCCACCGTGCGTCTTCGCGCGATCGCCTGTTTGTATCTGTTCTTGCACTATTGTCATTTAGCTATGACTCAGGAGGTAGAACCTCCTACTGCTAGTTCCCAGGCAAAGCCTGGGAACGATAAAAATTAGCAAGCAGAAATTACGAATGGCACTCAAGCCGTTGAGCAATCCATACCTTAATGATGGACTGTCGAGTGACACCGAGCCGCGCCGCCTCACGATCAAGTGCTTCAATCATCCATATCGGGAAATCGACGTTGATCCGCCGCTGCTCATAACCTGGGCGGCGAACGGTGGAAAGATCAAGGTATGAAGTTACGTCCTCGCCGTTGTCGAACTTTTCGTCAAACTCTTGGGCTTTCATATAGCTCTACCTCCTGATTTCGTGCTCGCCGTACTGAAATAATCCGCACCCGTTCCCCCCTGTACGTGATCACAGCAGCCCAATGCTTTCCATTGAACCAGCCAATCACAAGGAACCTCGGCTCTCCTTCGGTGCGAGCAGCAACCTCTACTCGATCAGCATCGAGCCACAGTTCTTGCGCCGAAATGAAGTCGATGCCGTGTTTCACCTTGTTCGAGGCGCTTTTGTGCTCGTCGAACTCAAATTCCATGCAAGTAAAAGGAATCCAGCGTTCTACCCTAAAAGGTATATTTAATATACTTTTTTTGGTGTGTTTTGGCAACTGTGCGCATAATACTACGATTGCGCTCTAGGTAGTGCAATTATGGGATGGCGTTAAGCGTAGATCTGCCGTAGGCGATCGCTCCAATAAAAAGCTCTCTGTGCTTGCACTATTGTCATTTAGCTATGACTCAGGAGGTAGAACCTCCTACTGCTAGT
>NZ_CAWPKW010000307.1:0-35382 GCF_963888615.1 Brasilonema octagenarum UFV-OR1
GTTGCCCCAAATCGGAGATTTGGGGAGAGGGGTTTTGGAAAAACCCCTCTGGGCATATACGGGCGATCGCTAGCTAGATCGGCATTGGATTGTTCGTAAGATGGAGGCTTTCCAAGACTTAATTGTGATTATTCTGTGCTCAGATAACCGAGACTACCGAACCGTATTGAGAATGTAACTTCCTTAGGGTGATCGCCGCTACAACTAATAGCGTATCCTGGCATACTCTTTTGGGAAGATGAATACCTGTTTTCGAGCGAGTAGAAGTAAATAAGAAACCCAAAGGAGGGTAAATTTATGGTTCAAACTGCAGGAAACACTCAAACTCAAAATCCGATCAGCAACCTGGAATATGACTTCCTCACCGTGTTGCATAACAAAGCTGAAGCAATCAAAGCTTATGATACTTACATCAACGATGCACAGCAAGCAGGTTCTCAGCCTTGTGTAGAACTGTTCCAGAAGTTGCGGCAATCTGATATCGAGCACGCAAAGGAAATCCGCCATCACCTTCAGGAAGTTATGCAAAAAGGTAAAATGTAACGTTGTGAATAAAGTGTGATGCTCGCGAAGGGAGCGATCGAAAGTGCGTTCACCGGAGGTGGCGGCTTCCGTATCGCTCCTTCAATATCTTTGAAAATAGGGGCGATCGCTCACATCTTGCACCAAGAAAAGTTGATTGAATTTTCACACTCACCTGCGTTGCCTCAAGCCCTTATTCTTACCAAAAAAACAAGAAAAACCGTGTCACTTTCTTGCACTGCTTTTAACTAAGTCCGGGCTTATACGGTTAGGTGCAAGATCTGAGATCGCCAAAGGTGGCGGTTTCCGCACCGCTCGGTTTTGTAGCCATCAAACACCTCATGCACTAGCTATCAGCTAGATTGGTTTTGGGCTGCTTGCTGTACTTGCTCCAGCGTCCAATCCAGAGCCTCAGCTATTTGCTGCACACTCAAACCCAAAGCTAACAATCGGGGTACTGCTTCTGACTTAACTTCCTGCTCAACTTCCTGCTTTGCATCCTCCATTGCATCCTGCATCATTGACTGATACATCCTTGTCTTTCTGAATTCGTCATCTATGCCCAACATTGCTGCCAACTCCTCTCGGCTTAATTGAGTAAACTTGTACAACAGGATGGTTTCTATCAATTCTACAATTTGCGTCCTAGTCGCTTCATCTGCCAGCTGTTGTTTTGCCCGCAAAATCAATTCTCTACCTCGATCAACGGCTGTCTCTTCTCGTTCTATAATTAACTGCACAACCGCAAGTTGAAGTGAGTTTTCTGCTGCTGTACCTAATTCATCTAAATAAATGCGCTGCACTTGTGGACTCTCCAGCAACAACTCATACGGCTGTTGATCGTCTGGATCTAAACTTTGGTTGGGATAGATTACAACTGCACGCCAAAACTTAACGGATGTATTTTGACGCAGATAGAGAAAGATTTCTGCAAAAAAGCGTCTATAAAAATTTGAGTCTAGTTGAAACTGAACTTCGACAAAATAAACTGGCTGATTTGTGGTTTCAGTTGCTGGGACAAACACACCATCAATCCGAAAGGCAGTTTCTTTGAGTTCAACGGAAACGAATTCATAAGTATTGGGATTGATGGTTGTGTCGCCAATTATGTCAAAAAAAATGCTGGGAAAAGCTTGAAACAAACTGTAGAATATTTTGTCAGTCCGCACGTTGTTAAACTGTATTACCGAAGTTTTGACTAAAAGCGATACAAGGGAACGCAAAGTAACTGAAATTATAACAATTCTCTAAAAGCTGGCTACAGATAGAACCTCCAAAATATGTAGTTTGTTTTCATCGTTGGGGCAACTGGTAACCTCTTGCCGTAGTCTAAACTCCAGTAATAAGCGCGTTGGCATTTACTAAACCGTCCGCAGTGCTGGCTCGCTTCTGTTGCGAAACAAAAAACAAACCCCTCTTCGACGACAAATCGCAAAGAGGGGCTAAAAATAAGATACGCTTGCTTTAATAAGCGTCCTGCAACTCATAGAAGTCAGGCGATACGTAATCCTTACGTAAAGGCCAACCTACCCAATCTTCTGGCATCAAAATCCGCTTCAGATCTGGGTGTCCTTCGTAGACAATGCCATACATATCGTAGGACTCGCGTTCTTGCCAGTCTGCTGTCTTCCAAATCCAGTAAACTGAGGGAACTCTAGGATTTTCCCGTGGGAGGAACACTTTGAGGCGCACTTCCTCAGGACGGTCAGCATTATCACTGATTTTAATCAAGTTATAGACACTAACCAACTGCTGTCCTGGCCCCAAATCAATCCCAGCTTGACACTGGAGAGAATTAAACCCATAAGCATACAGTGCAGTGCAAAGTGGAAGCAGAAAATCTGCCTCAACTTTAATAATCTCTATACCGCTATGATCTGCTTGTAGAGATTCATGATCAAAGCCATTTTCAGTTAACCACACCGAAACCGCGCCTGCTTTGACTATTGACTTTTCCTCTGCTGGTGCTGCTTCGGATTCTTCTTCTGATTCTTCAGCTTCGGATTCTTCAGCTTTAGGTTTTTTAGCTTTGGATTTTTCAGCTTTCGGTTCTTCAGCTTTGGATTTTTCAGCTTTCGGTTCTTCAGCTTTAGATTCTTCAGCTTTGGATTCTTCTTTCGATTCTTCAGCCACGCTTAGTTTCCTCCTTTTGTACCTTTTGAGTCAAAAGAGCAGGTGGGACGGGTAAACCGATCGCCTCAGTCAACTCCTTCGGTGGTGCGAAGCGAGACTCAGTCCGCAAATAGTGACCAGTGTGGATTTGCTCTGCGGGTTTGAGGTTGTGAGTTGTGCTGTAGTAGCGGTGGGTTTGCTTAATTCGATCGCGTTCCTGCATCGAATCATTTGCTATCTTCTTCCGCAGCTTGATAATTGCGTCAATAATTGCTTCTGGACGTGGGGGACAACCGGGTAAGTAAACATCCACTGGAATCAATTTATCGACACCGCGTACCGCTGAAGGAGAATCTACGCTGAACATACCGCCAGTAATCGTGCAAGCACCCATAGCAATTACGTACTTGGGTTCTGGCATTTGCTCATAAAGACGCACAAGCTGAGGTGCCATCTTCATGGTAATTGTGCCTGCAGTAATAATTAAGTCAGCTTGACGAGGGCTAGAACGGGGAATCAAACCAAAGCGGTCAAAGTCAAATCGGGAACCAATCAAAGCTGCAAACTCAATAAAGCAGCAAGCGGTACCAAACAGCATCGGCCAAAGGCTAGAAAGGCGCACCCAGTTGTAGAGGTCATCAACTGTCGTCAGGATAACGTTTTCTGACAAATCCTGGGTTACTGTAGTCCGCGACATTGGGTTGAGAATGCGCTCTTTTTGCTGTTCTATGTTAGTATCTAAGACCATTCCAAAGCTCCTTTACGCCATGCGTACGCTAGGGCAACGACAAGAATTGCAATAAAAACCAGCGCTTCAATAAATGCCAATAGCCCAAGACGGTGGAAAGCAACCGCCCAAGGATACAAAAATACAGTCTCAACATCAAAGATGACGAAGACCAGCGCGAACATGTAGTAGCGAATGTTGAATTGAATCCAAGCTCCACCAATGGGTTCCATGCCAGATTCATATGTGGTGCGCCGTTCTGGGTTGCGACCGCTGGGTCGCAGGAGCTTGGACGCTGACAGAGCCAAGGCAGGCACTAGGCTACAGATAATTAAGAAGCCAAGAAGATACTCGTAACCGCTAAGGACAAACACAATCAGTTTCTA
The DNA here is from genome assembly GCF_963888615.1 of Brasilonema octagenarum UFV-OR1. Classification (NCBI taxonomy): domain Bacteria; kingdom Bacillati; phylum Cyanobacteriota; class Cyanophyceae; order Nostocales; family Scytonemataceae; genus Brasilonema; species Brasilonema octagenarum. Next base: position 3,748 of record NZ_CAWPKW010000307.1, read on the forward strand.
CCGCTTTTGGTGCTAATAACTTTGACCAGAGCAGTGCTGGGAAAGGGTTTCTCGCTCTCACGGCAACTAGCTCTGGGCTTGGGTTTTCCCCTTGGGCGAACCCGAAGGGCGTTCAGTTGAGGGATGCCGTGCCTTCTTTTGAAGAAGCTGCGCTGAGTGGGCGATCGCCTTTGGCGGCTCCTAAAGGAGCATCGCTTCGCGCTCCAGATAGCGGCAGATCGCTCAAGGGGCAAGCGATAGGCATCCGATGAAGTGTAAACTTCTTTTACATTATATCTATTTGACTTTCTTGAATCTCAACAACCTGAGCTGTAGATGATTTGATTCGTTTTTGGTCAACATAGAAAAACCTAACACTTAATGTCATAATTTTTAACGTATATTTAATATTTGCTTCTCACTGAGGCCAAGAGCCATGAGCGAACAAGCTATTGAAACAACTGCGTCAGACCGCTACGAGTGCCGTTCTTGCGGTTACGTTTACGAACCCGAGAAGGGGGACGACAAGCGTGACATCGCCCCTGGGACAGGCTTTGCGGAAATATCTTCTACTTGGCGCTGTCCAGTTTGCGGTGCAAAAAAGAGTGCTTTTGCAAACATTGGTCCTGCTGGCAAAGCATCTGGCTTTGACGAAAATCTGAAATTTGGTTTGGGTGTGAATACTCTGACACCAGGCCAGAAAAATCTTCTCATTTTCGGAGCTTTGGCTGTTGGCTTTTTGTTTTTTCTCAGTCTCTATGGCTTACGATAAAACACGCTCTTTACGGGGTGGGTAATACCTGAATAACACAAAACCCATACACAAATTCACAAATTCACAAAAAAACAAACAGATAACAGATGCTTCCAATTGTGAAAAATTGCCAACGAATACTCGCTTTGTTCGTGGTCATCCTTATGTGTGTTGGTTGTAGTAATGTCGCCTCAACCACCTTCAACCCTTGGGAAGTTATTTCTATCCCAACACAAGCAAAACTACTGGATATTGCTTTTACAGATAACCCCCAGCATGGTTTTCTAGTAGGCAGCAATGCTACTCTTTTGGAAACAAAAGATGGTGGTACAACTTGGCAACCTTTAGAATTAGAATTAGATGACCAAAGGTATCGTTTTAATACGGTCAGTTTTGCAGGAAAAGAGGGATGGATAGCTGGAGAACCGGCTTTGTTATTACACACCACCGATGAAGGTCGTTCTTGGTCCCGCATTCAACTGAGTGAAAATCTACCAGGTAATCCTGTTAGTACTGTTGCTTTAGGAAAAAACACAGTTGAGATCGCGACAGATGTTGGAGCGATATACAAAACCACAGATGGCGGTAAAAACTGGAAAGCACAGGTAGAACAAGCTGTTGGTGTGGTTCGCAACATCGAACGTTCTCCTGATGGCAAATATGTGGCTGTTTCTGCAAAAGGTAACTTCTACTCAACTTGGGAACCAGGGTTAAATGCTTGGGAACCCCACAAGCGGAATAGTTCCCGACGGGTAGAAAATATTGGATTTGCCGAAAATGGTCAAGTATGGATGTTAGCACGAGGTGGTCAGGTACAGTTTACCGACCCAGCTCACCCAGAGGAATGGCAGAAAGCTCAAAATCCAGAGCTTTCTACTAGTTGGGGGTTACTAGATCTGGCTTATCGTACACCAGATGAAGTTTGGGTTAGTGGTGGTAGCGGTAATTTGCTGCGCAGTCCTGATGGTGGCAAAACTTGGGAAAAAGACCGTGACGTTGAAGAAGTTCCCGCCAATTTCTACAAAATTGTTTTTCTGAGTCCAGACAAGGGATTTGTGATTGGCGATCGCGGTGTTTTACTCAAATATAATCCTAGTATCGCAGCTGCTACCAAATCAGAGGCTGCTTAAAGCTGATTTGTGAGAAAGAAGTTACCAGGTGTAACTCTTTCTTAACTTTGTAGGATAATGATCTCAATAACAATTTTTGTGAAGGTAGGGATATAAATGTCAGGAACTACTGGAGAGCGTCCATTTTCGGACATTATTACGAGCGTTCGTTACTGGGTGATCCACAGCATCACCATTCCTGCACTGTTTATTGCGGGTTGGTTGTTTGTCAGCACTGGCTTGGCATACGATGCGTTTGGTACACCTCGCCCTAATGAATATTACCCAGGAGCACGGCAGGAATTGCCAATTGTGAATAACCGTTTTGATGCAAAACAACAAGTAGAACAGTTTAGTAACACAAAGTAGTTTGAAATCATGACTAGCGGAAATAACGTCAATCAACCAGTTACCTATCCAATTTTTACAGTCAGATGGCTAGCAGTTCACACTCTAGCTGTGCCAACTATCTTCTTTTTAGGCGCGATCGCCTCAATGCAGTTTATTCAACGTTAGGAGAAAATCATGGAAAGAAGCCCCAATCCTAATAAGCAGCCGGTTGAACTGAACCGAACTTCGCTTTACCTCGGACTGTTAATGATTTTCGTTCTTGGTATTTTGTTTTCCAGTTACTTCTTTAACTAATTGGAATGACGGCTATTGAGTCATGTTTTTTAACTTTTGTCATTAATCTTTTTAGCAAAGAAAGGAGAGAAAGCAGTGTCTGGAAGTGGCAGAATACCTCTATGGGTTGTTGCGACAATCGCAGGTTTAGGCGTCATCACCGTTGTAGGTATTTTCTTTTATGGGTCCTACGCCGGACTTGGTGCTCCAACGTGATCTTGTAAAACCCCGTCCCTGCCTCTTGTGTGTAAAATATTCAACGCAAGTAAAAGTGTCTTTATTTTTGTAAAGATTAAGTAAGGCGGGGCATATTCCTTACTATGAAACGTTGTAGAGGGAAGTTATAGAAAAATAAAATCTGCTAGAAGCTTACACTCAGCCGTCAGGCAGCATAGTAGTGTGACAAATCATTAGCACAAAAAACCCGCCTATCTTAACAAGATAGGCGGTAAATTTTTATAACAATATTTAAATCACCTCTAGTTCACGGTAAGCCCCGTCTTTCGATGAGGTTTTTCGTACAACCAGAAAACCTCAGTAGTGATTCTGGGAATCCCCCACGCAGCACAAGCTAGGGGGATGTCAAAAGAATCTTAGTAATCGAAGTCGCCGCCGCCCATACCAGCGCCAGCTCCAGCAGGAGCGTTATCCTTTGGCTCAGGCTTGTCAACCACAATACATTCAGTGGTTAACACCATACCAGCAATGGATGCAGCGTTTTGCAGAGCAGAACGGGTAACTTTGGCAGGATCAACGATACCAGCTTCAAACAGATCAACGAACTCGTTCTTAGCAGCATCGTAGCCGATGTTGAAGTCTTTTTCCTTAACGCGCTCGGCGATGACAGCACCGTTCTGACCAGCGTTTTCAGCAATTCTCTTGAGAGGAGCAGCCAAGGCGCGAGCTACAATTAACGCACCAGTCAACTCTTCAGCTTTGAGGTTGCCGTTTGCCCATTCTTCGAGTGCAGGAGACAAATGAGCCAGTGTTGTACCACCACCAGGAACGATACCTTCTTCCACAGCAGCTTTGGTAGCGTTGATAGCGTCTTCTAAACGCAGCTTCTTGTCCTTCATTTCGGTTTCGGTCGCAGCGCCTACCTTAACGACGGCGACACCACCAGCTAGCTTAGCAAGACGCTCTTGTAGCTTTTCTTTGTCGTAGGAAGATTCGGTTTCTTCGATTTGACGGCGAATTTGGTCAATCCGAGCTTTAACTGCAGCTTCGTTACCTTCGGCAACAATGGTGGTGTTGTCTTTGGTGATTGTGATGCGGCGAGCCTTACCTAGAGAATCTAACTTGGTGCTATCTAGTTTCAAGCCAGCATCTTCTGTGACAACTTGACCACCGGTGAGGATACCGATGTCTTCTAGCATTGATTTGCGGCGATCGCCAAACCCAGGAGCCTTCACAGCAGCTACGTTCAGCACACCACGCAGGCGGTTAACGACCAAAGTTGCCAAAGCTTCTTTCTCGATATCTTCAGCGATAATCACCAAAGGACGACCAGCACGAGCTACTTGCTCTAATACGGGTACGAGGTCTTGCACCAGGGCGATTTTCTTATCGGTTAGCAGGATGAAAGGCTCATCGAAAACTGCTTCCATCCGCTCAGGATCGGTTGCAAAGTAGGGAGAGATGTAGCCTTTCTCAAAGCGCATCCCTTCGGTGATTTCCAATTCCGTGGTCATGGACTTTCCTTCTTCCAAGGAAATCACACCTTCTTTACCCACCTTATCCATTGCTTCGGCAATCATCTGACCGACTTCTTCGTCGTTACCAGCAGAGATTGAACCAACCTGAGCAATTGCTTTGGAATCTTCTACGGGACGAGCGTGTTCTTTGATTTTGTCTACCAAGAAGTTGGTAGCCTTATCAATACCACGTTTTAGCGAAATAGCATTTGCACCAGCTGCGACGTTGCGTAAGCCTTCTTTGACTACTGCATGAGCCAAAACGGTCGCAGTTGTGGTGCCATCACCAGCAGCATCGTTCGTCTTGGAAGCCGCTTGACGGATCAGAGCAACGCCAGTATTTTCTACGTGGTCTTCCAATTCAATTTCTTTAGCAATGGTCACACCGTCATTAATGATTTGTGGTGCGCCAAACTTTTTCTCTAGGACTACGTTACGACCTTTGGGACCGAGGGTAACAGCTACCGCTTCAGTCAAGATGTCCATGCCTTTTTCTAGGGCACGACGTGCGTTTTCGTTGTAAATGATGCGCTTTGCCATAATTGTCAAAGAATGTTTAGCAGAAAACTACAAAGAATACTATTTGTTTTTTGTCCTTTGCCAACAACTCATGACAAATGACTGATGACAAATGACTAAAAGATTATGAAACGACTGCCAGAATGTCCTTTTCAGAGAGCAGGACGTATTCGTCAGTTCCAAGTTTAATGTCGGTACCAGCGTATTTGGAGTAGAGAACTTTATCTCCAACCTTCACGTCCAACGCTTGACGAGCACCGTCATCTTTGATCTTGCCTTCACCAACGGCAACAACTTCGCCTACTTGGGGCTTTTCTTTTGCGTTGTCGGGTAAATACAGACCACCTGCGGTCTTTTCTTCAGCCGCGTTCACTTTGACGAATACGCGATCACCTAGGGGTTTAACTGTAGAAACGCTTAAAGTTACAGCTGCCATACCAAATTCTCACCTCGTTAGCACTCTCAACTCCTGAGTGCTAATGTACCTAAAGGCGAAGTGCAATGGCAACATTTTCTTTTGTACGGGTTCCCGAACTTTGCTTGCCCAAACCCACGTAAGTACATATACTCTACTTTTCTGAGCTTTCAGGTTTTACTCCGTAAATGACGAATATGGATATATGGGCAACTTTGTTTGCAAAGCTGGGAAATTGATATAGAACAGTTATCAGGGAGCCGCCATTTGAGTAACACTACAGTGATCCAGTCCTGCCTTCAGCTACGAAAAACCACGCTTACACCAGCGAATAAAGCCCTAAGTATTTCTATAGAAGCTTTAGAACTGTCGAAAATTCCGAGGGACCTTTTAACTAGTTTTGTCCCAATAGTTTCTAACTGCTTCTGCGAACAAGCTCGTTTACCATTTTGGGAAGGCTTAAAAAAACGACTCAAACAATTAAGTCTTCACAAAAGGCAAGATGGCAATTTTAGTTGCATATTTGGAAATAAAATCAATTGCTTGCCAGTTTGCTGTTCTAGACTGATAATAAAGGATTACCCGGATGCTGTGCGGTATCGCCCAACAATCCCGGAAGCCATTGAGCGGATTATACAAGAGCACTTCTTAGGCAACAAGGTGGTAGAAGAATATGCATTGTGTTTTCCCATCCTTTGCCAAAAAGTTCCCTAGGTTGTCGTGAACAACTTATAGAAGCTTAACATCCAACAAGGATATGGCACAGTAGTAAACAGATGAAAGTGTGGGTTAATTGTAATTTGGGAGCATCTTGAGTCCAACACTTACTTGTTAACCTGAATAATTATTATTTAATCAGTGTTTTTTAACCCGCAGCTTTCAAAGCGATATATAATAACGCATTATAAATACTACTGCTCTACGTATCCTTACTGGACTTTTGCTGTTTGTAGAGAATTTCTTGAGAGTGAGACCCACTTTTAGGACTTTAGAAAGCAAACGCAAGTTAAGTAGGAAAAAGCACAACACCTCCTTAATCCACCAAAGAGGATATTGATTCAAGACCTTGATGGATCAAGCGCCATAAGTGCCACTGCTATGAAAGAACCCAGCATGAAAGATCACAAACGACTTCTACTTATTGATGATGATCCTAACCTCATCTTGCTGGTGAAGGATTACTTGGAATTCCGGGGTTATGATGTCAGCACCGCCGAAAATGGTCGAGAAGCACTGGACATTTTAGAGCAGGATATTCCAGACATGATCATTTGCGATGTGATGATGCCAGAAATGGACGGTTATACTTTTGTAGAACAAGTCCGGCAAACTGAACGCACCAGTTGGATTCCCGTTTTATTCCTTTCAGCTAAGGGACAAAGCTCAGACCGAGTAAAAGGTCTGAATAAAGGTGCTGATGTGTACATGGTCAAGCCTTTTGAGCCGGAAGAATTGGTCGCACAAGTAGAATCTTCTCTGAAGCAGACCATTCGCTGGAAAGAACACCAAGCAAAAGGAGGAGATAACGGTTCACGCATCCAAGTTCCCTTCGATGTACAGTTAACCCCAACAGAACTCAAAGTAGTGCAATTTGTGGCTAGGGGCTTAGCTAACCGCGAAATAGCTGAAGAATTAAATGTCAGCCAACGCACGGTAGAAAGCCATGTGTCCAATATGTTGGGCAAAACCAATCTCCACAATCGCACTGAACTAGCGCGGTGGGCAATTGAAAATCAAATGGCGTAAGCACAATGCTGTAGACGCCACAAAGCGGCAGATCGTACACTCAAGGGAACCCTCGGTTCGCGTAGCGTCTCCCTTGGGCGCAGCCGTGCCGGAAGGGATCAGCACACAGTTGCCTCAACGGTCAAAGGTCGCTGGTTTGGGTTGCTTCCCCCAGCAGGCTTTGGGGTATCCAGGAAAACCGGCAAGCTCAATGTTTACACAGAAAAAAAATTCCGCCTACGGAAGTTTCGTTCGTTGTAGACCCGCAACTGCTTTCCGTGAGGGTGGTAACTGGCATTTGGGTTGGGGTTTCTCCTCCCCGTTGAGTTCAACTAGTGTATCAATCTGTGCAGACGACTGCCGCGTATAGTTAAGCGACTTGTAGACGCGCAAAGAGCGCTTCCATAAGGGTAACGACTAGTTTTAGCGAGTGCTGAGTAGCTACAAGCGCCCAGCACTCGTTGCTTATTGGTAGAAACTCTACTTACCAACCTTGTTCTTCAGTAAGAAATGGGTGGGAAATTTCTAAATTCAGTTCATTAAGATACGTTAAGGCACTAGCAATCTGGAAAACTGTTCCTCGTAGCTCTAAATCAAAGCAGCCTCGTTGCGGCATATGACCATTCAGTTGGGCTGCTGCAATATTGACTGTGATGCCGCAATAAGATATCAGGCGTGAAATTACCGGTTGTTTGTGCAACTCCTTGGGAATATGAACAGTAATGTGAGTTGTAGTGCGTCGGTTGTCTCGAAAATCGATAGTAGATTTACCCTGTTGATTTGGAATGGCCATAATAGCTTTCCTTTGTAATTTTTAGATGCGGGTTTTATGTTACAACGAACTTTTCTCTGAATAAAAAAATCTTGACACTACTTTTTATTAAATGGATATCCTGTTATGGTCTTAAATTCCAGGTTCATCCTAATTGCCTACTACTCCCTCGAAATAAGGAAGTTTAATAAAATTTTACATAAGCAAATTTCAAAACGTATTAATGGTAGTTACAACTTGTTCAATCGCTGAACTCCCGCAACTTGTGACCATAGACGGCGTTTCACGCGACTTCGCTGTACGCTTAAACTTCCGTATCTATTTAGATTTGGAATTTAACTTTGAGAATAATATAATATTGAATATCATTATCACGTTATTGCTTCAATATACTTCGGCAAAAAGTTTCCAAGAGTTCTGTATTTTTTAATGGAAGTGATAAAACAGCGTAAAGTTGGTAACATTTCGTACCACTAGATATGAAGTCATAAATATTTACACTTTAAAATTCAATATTTTACCTTAAATTAACCAAACGTTACTGTGTAATGAATTGAACAGTTGATATTCTTTTTAGAAGCTATAGCGGCGTAAAGAAATACATACACAAAGTTGTTGCAAAATCACGTTCCAAATCGCCAAAGACTTCACATAGTTTGCATTATGGTTTCAATAAATAAATAGCTTGAAGTGTTGACTGAAAGTGAGGTTTCAGGATTTTTTATGTTGTTTTGCAATAAACATACACTGTCTAGACAACAGTACTTTTTGAGTGAATTTCTATTTATCTATCTACTAATGTTGTCATCTATTTATCTATGTAGCTTAGGCATTGCAGTGTAACAAAGGTTATCGACTGTGGTAAATTTCGCACTGCGACTAGCTCGTTACATAGCACAACTGGCATCGGCTGTTAGAGATATTTATCTTCAGAGGCTATTGCTAAACATCTGCTTGTTAATGAATCTATTTTAGTGATAAAGCTGTTGGCACATGGGTTCGTGTGAACTGTAATAAATCAAGCAACTTTTGAACTTTAACGGCTTTTTGATACTAGCAGTTATGACAAATAGCATCGGGAGATTAGCAATACTTCCCCATGAAATGGTAAGCGCAAAGCGCCTAGTATGCTGGTTTCCAAAGTTAAGTGTTAACACCTACCTTCGGTGCTTACCATCTTAACATTGCCTCAAATTTTCCTCACTCTTGGAGAAGATTCGGAACCTTTTTTAATCCGCGTTAAAGGTGGTATTTATGATTCAATTCCTCAGAGGTCATTTACGAATATTGATCTGGTTTACAGTTGGCTTGGTTTGTGTGCTTTTGTTGGCGCTAGGATTGCCGTTTATTCAGTTAGCAACGGCAACCAACCCCAATCATCAGAATTCTTCACATGCATACACCCCAAAAAACCCGAAGGGAACACCGTATTGGTCATCTGGGATAACTAGGGATTCAAACCATTTACCAGATTTGTAATGAGTTCCAGGTTTTAGTGCTTCCTATAGATTACGATTTCAATTTTTGACGATTCTAAATAAATTTTCAAGGGAACCCCGATGATTTCCTGGTTTGAAAAGCGTGTACGAGCGATCGCATGGTTCGCAAGCTGTTTGCTCTTTTTCACGACGTTCTTGATGCAACAGCCTGCCTTTGCTCAACAGGTCACTGGCAATGGTGTGAACGTCATTATCATGATTGGTGATGGAATGGGTTGGGAACCTGTACGTGCAGCTGCGGTTGCTAATAATGGTCCGTTTTACACCCGTGGAGAAGGTCGTGGTCTGAATTTACAGAAGCTCAAAGGCTATACTTATGCAACGACCTACGGTACGACCATCTTGGATGAGAAAACCGGCAAGTTTTCTACCGGTAACTCGGCATTGGATGGAAGCAACAATGTCACAGGTCAAAGTAATCTTCGTCCTGGGTTTTCCTTTAAGCCTCTACCGTTTAATATCGGTACCGACTTGACAGCAAGTGGATCGGGTGGCGCTACAGACCCCTCGTTAGGTAATCTTACAGGTTGGGAGGTAGAAAAAGGTGGTTCCAATCCTTGGACACCTGGGACACCACCGCCTTGTGACATTACAGTACCAGTCGGAAAATCTATCAACGACATTCCAAGTCGGTTCAACTGTCAAGCAGAATACATCAAGCTGAGTGTACCAGATTCCGCCAACACAGCCTTCACACTTTATACAGGAGTGAAGAGCTACAATAACGCGATGGTAGACATCTTTGAAAAGCCTGTGGAAACGATTCTGCAAACGGCGAGAAAGCAAGGCAAATCAACAGGTCTGTTGACCTCTGTTCCCATCAGCCACGCAACGCCTGGTTCAGCTGAAGCAGCTGTCAATCGCCGTTCCAAGTATGATGCTGACTATCCAACTTTGGATAATATTCTGCAGCAGTCTATTCGACCGGATTTTGGTGACAACCCAGACCGACCTGACCTACAAGACATTTTCTTACCCACAGTGCTGTTGGGCGGTGGTCATCCTCTGGATCATGACAATACAGTTAATACACCAGGTCAACCCGGTTACAAAGAACCAGGTACTTGCAACTACGTCTACATCAGGGCATCCACTTATAAGGAATTGAGCGGTAAGACTTCTTTAAGTGATACACAAGCGTGCAAAGCCACTGCTGCATCGAATCCCAACAACCGCTACGGCTATCGTTTCTTAGAACGTGGTCCAAATGCGGCAAAGCTTCTCCTCAAGACTTCTAAAGAAGTTGATCCTAACAAAGGTGAACGCCTGCTGTGACTCTACGATGCCCGAGGACAGGAAGGCAACATTCCAGTAGCTGGTGCTGATGGTGATTACAGCATCACTGGTCTTGCCAACTTTGCCCGTCAGTCTTCTTTGTACTATCGTACCAACGATGCTTACAAGCGAGGCGATTTACCAGTTAATGATAGCGATCGCCCACTCCAGCCAGGTGAAACCAATGACGCTTTCATTGCGCGTGAAGTGAACGAAAATCCTACCTTAGCCGACATGACCCAAGCAGCACTAAATGTCCTAGGCAAAGACAAGGACGGTTTTTGGCTGATGGTCGAAGGCGGAGATGTCGATTGGGGAATTCATGACAACAACATCGATAACATCATTGGTACAGTGCTCGATTTCGACAAGGCTGTAGGCACTGTCATCAACTGGATTCAGCGTAACGGTGGTTGGCAAAAGAACGTCTTGATTGTTACAGCTGATCACGACCATTACCTGACTTTGTATCCTAACTTCCCTCAACTGCTGAGAACCAAGGGTGCTAAAGCGCTCACTTATGGCACCGAAACTGATTCAGCTTCCGTAGGTCATAGCTTTGGGTCAATTCCTGAGGACAAATACGGGTGGGGAAACCACACCCGTCGTCCAGTACCAGTTTATTATCAGGGCAGACCGTTCAAGCTGGACAAGTACATCGGTAAGGGATATAAAGCCTACGGATATGATGTTCCTGGCATTCCAGGTGGAGTAGATCAGGTTCACATTCACAAGGCAATGTATGAGGCAATCACGGGTGAAGAACCTCAGGATGCTTCATAGAAAGGGGTGATCGCAAATTTAACTTTATATCTTACACCTTTTAACCTGTTAATTCGTTGTAGGGACATTGCGTGAAGCAACGTCGCTACATTTTTCCTCGACAAAAACGGACAACCTTAGCATTTTGAGGCGGTTGATCTGTTTGATTGTTGAGAATATCGTCAATAACCGCCTCAAAATGCTCCAAGTTCGTCGTTTTTAGTGAGGATTTTGTAGAAGGTTGTCCGTTTTTGTCCGGGTTCATCCCAACCCCTACAATTTGTCAAATAAGCATCAGATATTGCCATATGCTTTCGGTTAAGCAGCACTTGAATTGGTTTGAAATTGGCTTTGCTCGCTCCTGCACTTGTTGTAAGTTAGATATTGGGGAAACAAACCAGCCTCAGAAAAAAATTTGGCGATTATGGCTGGTAGTGGCGTTGCTGATTAGTGTTCTGCCAGCAGAAATTGGTATTGGGTTATGGAGTCATAGTTTGTCGCTGCAAGCAGATGCTGGACACCTGATCTCGGATATTGGTGCATTGGGGCTAACTCTATTGGCAAGCTGGCTTGCTGGGCGTCCTGCTGCAAGTCGGGCGACCTTTGGACATGGGCGAGTTGAAATTCTGGCGGCGTTGATAAATGGTGTTGGATTGGTGGCGATCGCCGGGTTTATTGCCTGGGAAACATTCGAGCGATTTCAGCATCCAGAACCTGTCTTGAGTCTGCCCTTATTACTAGGAGCAGGACTGGGGTTAATTGTCAACAGCTTGAATTTAACACTGCTGCACAAACACAGCCTTAATGATTTAAATCTCCGGGCGGCGTTTCTGCATATCGTTGCCGATGCATTCAGTTCGGTGGGAATTCTAGTCGCAGCAGTGGTGATTTACTGCCTGAAATGGTGGTGGATCGATCCAATCATCAGCTTATTGATTGCCTGTTTTGCTGGTCTAAGCGCTATTCCCTTGATCTGGAGTAGCTTGGAAATTCTCTTAGAGTATGCTCCCCGCTCCATTAACCCTACTCGTGTTGAAGCAGCATTGCAACGGTTTGCTGCAGTGCGTCGGGTTGAAATGCTGCGGATTTGGGAAATTAGATCCGGTCAGATTGCTTTGTGCGCCCACTTATGTATCGATCCATTGGATGCCCAAAAGCGGGATCACTTGCAATGGGAGTTACAAACTCATTTGATCCAAGCGTTTGGGATTCACGAATCGACGTTGCAATTATCTAGCCAAAGTGTGACAAACTTAGTTCCTTTGCATCCGTTACTCAACCGGAGCTTAGTTTCATATATTCATAAGCAATCGACTAAAATCACCTCATAAACTCTAGGTCTTTGAGTCTTGACTCCCTAAAACAATACGGTTGCTGTTAACAAAGTAGTAGGTTGACGTGAACAGCCCAAGGATGAAAATGACTTGGATTATTTGTGCCAAATACGTCAACCAACTTTGAGAACGTCCAGAAAAGCAAAGACACCTCTGGGCAATAAAGCATTTTCAAGGATAGCAACTCCAATAATTCTCTCTAACGGTACTGGCAAACTCCTCGCTTCTATGAGTTCTGGTATAGGTTCAGCTGCTAGTCGAGGCATAACAGTTGCTCCCAATCCTTGCTTAACCATACTGAGAATCGTCGAATCTTCTCTCACCTCGTAGTCAACTTTGAGAGTTTGACCAAATTTTAAAAGATGAGCGCTGACTGTCTTGTTGTGCTGAGGACTGCGGATATTCACAATCATCGGATACCCTGCTAACTGTTCCCAACTAAGCGACTCATTAGGAGCTATTGACTTGGGAGGTAGCAGCGCAACAAACTCATCTCGGAATAACTCCCGTGTGTCAAACTCTGTTGTCGTCGGTAACAAGGTGAAGCCAACGTCCGCGTGATTTTCTCGCAGTGCTTGTTCTACTTCTGCATAGCGATCATATTCGGTTATCACCACACTAATTTTTGGAAACTTCTCGCGAAAACGAGCAATGACCTCTGGTAGTACGTGAGTTGCAATGCTGCGAACACAAGCAACCCGAACCGAACCAGCCTGTAATCCTTTTTCCAGGTTGGCTTTTTCTTGAATCACCTCTAACAAATGTAAAATTTGACGCGCCTCCTGAATCACCTGCTCTCCAACTGGTGTTAAAGTTGCACCGTGGCGACTCCGAAAGAAGAGAATAACTCCTAATACTTCTTCAAGGGTGGCAATTCCATGACTGACAGTTGATTGAGATAACCCCATATGTAAAGCAGCCAAGCTGAAGTTAGCGTGGTCAGCAACAGCCACAAAAGCCCGCAACTGAGAGATTTTTAGCATACTGTCTTTGACTTCATTCATCAAGTCAAGCCACATTTTGATAAATGCAAAAGTCTTTACCCTTCATCCATCGATTTTATCGATACAAGGTATCTAATAAATACTTTGTTTTGTAATTTTGTAATGACTAAACTGTTTAGTGTTGGAGAAAAGAGAATTGAATTATCAAGAAGATGAATTCATTATTTACTTTAGTTTTTTGCTTTGTTATCTTGCTGTATAGCGTTATCAAAGGTTACTTTGTTGCCTATCCACTTTTACTTTCTCTCGTCATACTCCTTGTTAAATTCTCTTACCAAGGCTTTGCAGTCAAATCTTTAATCAAAATGGCTTTCACTAGTAGTCAAAAAGCTTTTCCAGTCATCAAAATTCTCTTATTAATTGGAGCAGTGACAGCCGTGTGGATGGCAGCAGGAACCATTCCTGCTTTAGTTTACTATGGAACTCAATTAATAAATCCTCAATATTTTATACTTTCAGCCTTTGTCCTCTGCAGTTTTATTTCTGTACTATTGGGCACCTCATTTGGCACAGTTAGTACTGTAGGAGTTGCCCTGATGATTATGGCAAAAGAAGGAGACATTAACCCTCATTTAGTTGCTGGAGCAATTATTGCAGGAGCCTATTTTGGAGATAGGTGTTCTCCTATGTCTTCTAGTGCGCATCTTGTGGCGAGCCTTACCAAAACCAAGCTACATAGAAACCTAAGAGCTATGATATCAACTGCTTGGTTGCCTTTAATGGCTTCTAGCTTGATTTATTTCATCCTTTCAATCAGCAATCCTGTTGAAATTAGAAATAGTGATTTAATTTCCGAAATTACTAAATTATTTAATATTAACCCACTCGTCTTACTTCCAGCTTTTGCGGTTACAGTGCTTTGTCTTTTGAACGTAGAAGTGAACGTAACATTGCTCGCCAGTCTTGGAATTGGATTCTTTTTAGGGATATTTTACCAAGGTGATTCTTTGTTTAAAATGATAAATTTTGCTTGGGTTGGCTTCAACTTAGAACAAAAAATGGACTTGAGTGAAGTTCTGACAGGAGGAGGCATCTTTTCGATGCTTAGAGTTTCACTAGTCGTCATTCTATCGACTTCTCTATCAGGAATTCTCATCGGAACAAACACATTCGCAAGTGTAGAAAATCTTCTCAAAAGAGCTTCTTCCAGAAGTCGTTTATTTTTCGGAACTACTACAGTTGGGTTAGCATCAGCCGCTTTTGGTTGCACTCAAACGCTGGCAATTCTCCTGACTCACCAGCTTGTAAAAGAAAAGTATGAGCAAGAGCGCCTAGATAATTATGAATTAGCAACTGATATCGAAAATACTGCTGTTGTACTATCACCTCTCATTCCTTGGAATATTGCTGGATTAGTACCAGCAACTTTATTGATGACTGATTCAGGATTTATCCCCTATGCCGTTTATTTATATCTCATTCCAATTTGGAATTGGGTTCGATATAAGTTAGCAGAATCTAAAATGCAAGATGAGTTTGAATAACTTTACTTTTGTCTCAATAATTGATTTTATGCACAACCAACAGTTCTTAATCCGAGATGCCAACGTCAGTGACATTTCTACTATCATGGAACTCCTTAAGCTGAAGGCTAAATTTGATGGCTGTCCTGATTTTCTAAAGGCTACACCTCAAAAGTTAGAAGAGACATTATTTTCTGAAAAGCCACTTGCCTTTGTTTTATTGGCTGAACTTGATAAGAATCCAATTGGATTTGCAAGCTATCACCAGATTTACTCCACCTTTCTTGCTCAACCAGGAATTTGGCTAGATGATTTATATATCAAAGCTGAATATCGAAACCGTGGGATTGGTGAAGCATTGATCAAACGTTTATGTGAAATGACTCAGAAAATAGGAGGTGCAAGAATTGATTGGACTGTTGCAGTCAATAATGCTCCCGCAATACAGTTTTACCAAAAAATGGGCGCACAAATTATCCAACGAGTAAGATTATGTCGTTTGGATAGAAAGGCGATAAGCCAGAGGACTTCGGCGTGAGCCCTACAACGACCGGCTCAGCACAAGTCAGTCGTTCGCGCAGCGTGCGCTTTGCGCATACGCTTGACGCTACGTGTACGCGAGGAAAAGCAGCGTTCTAACGTCCTAAGGAGCGATCGCTCAACCGCTATAGGCAGTTTAATAAATAATGAAACAGCTTTTGTAATCAGCAAACACGATGTCGGATTTATCTGAGTTACACAACCTGCTTTCAGATGAGGCGTTAACTTATTACGCCAGTGGTCAAGAACAAGAACGGTTATCAAGAGGTACTGGTCTGCTTGAGTTAGCCCGAACCCAAGAACTTCTGAGCCGCTACTTACCTCCTCCACCCGCTGTGATTTTCGATGTTGGCGGCGGTTCTGGTATCTATTCTTATTGGCTTGCTCAACAGGGCTATGAAGTTCATCTCATTGATGCGGTTCCTTTGCATATAGAACAAGCAAGAGCGTTTTTCTCAAGCTCAACCGGTTATCCTCTGGCTAGTTTGGCTGTTGGTGATGCTCGTCAACTTAATCGGGCGGATGATAGCGTTGATGCTGTTCTTTTACTTGGACCTTTATATCACTTGACTGAGCGCACACAGCGTTTGGCTGCTTTGCGTGAAGCTTATCGTATTTTAAAAACTGGAGGTCTTGTCTTCGCGGTTGGAATTTCTCGCTTTGCTTCAACCTTAGATGGATTACTTCAGGGATATTTGGATGATCCAGAGTTTGTGGCGATTGTTCAACGGAATTTAACTGATGGTCAACACCGCAACCCAAACAACCATCCTGGTTACTTTACAACAGCCTTCTTTCATCATCCTGAAGAACTTAAAGCAGAGGTTGAAGAAGCGGGTTTACATTATGAAAGAACGTTAGCGATCGAAGGACCGGGCTGGTTACTACAAAACTTCTCGGAACACTGGAATGAACTAGGTCGTCGTGAACGCCTTCTAGAAGCTGTTCGTTGGCTAGAAAGCGAACCCTCTACGTTGGGGATGAGCGCTCACATTATGACTGTTGCCCGCAAAAATGCGGTCTAAGTAGCTCAACCTAATTAAACGTAAAATGTCATTGCGAGCGGAACGTAGTGGAGAGAAGCAATCGCAAGAATCGTATTTTATATTTTTTTATGTTGACCTACTTAACACAACACTTCTATGCTGATTGGTAGCGAGATAACAATATTCCTCACCAGTGATCCCCAACTAAAAAGAAACCCAATTTAATCATAAATCGGGTTTCTAAATATCTAAAACTCAGCACTTTCCGGAGTCCTTGGAAACGGAATCACATCTCTAATGTTTCCCATCCCCGTCATAAATTGCACAAGTCGTTCAAAACCCAACCCAAAACCAGCATGGGGGACAGTTCCAAAGCGACGCAAATCCAGATACCACCACAAATCTTCTGGTTTCATTCCTTGAGCTTGTATGCGACGTTCTAGGACATCTAATCGTTCTTCTCTTTGAGAACCGCCAATAATTTCACCGATTTTGGGAGCCAGAATATCCATCGCAGAAACGGTTTTTTCATCCTCATCTAAGCGCATATAAAAGGCTTTGATTTTTGCTGGGTAATTGCTAACGATAACCGGCTTTTTGAACAGTTGTTCGCAAAGATAACGTTCGTGTTCTGACTGTAAATCCAAGCCCCAGTTGACAGGATATTCAAACTGAACATCAGCTTTCTCTAACAGTTTGACGGCTTCTGTGTAAGTTATGCGCTCAAATTTATTATTAATAATGTTGTCTGCCGTTGCCAATACAGTATTATCAATACGCTGATTGAAAAATTCCATGTCTTCCTGGCAAGTTTCTAGTACATATTTGAAAATATGTTTGAGAAACGCCTCGGCTAAATCCATATCTCCCTTGAGATCGCAAAAAGCCATCTCTGGTTCTACCATCCAAAATTCAGCTAAGTGGCGGGAGGTGTTAGAGTTTTCTGCACGGAAGGTAGGACCAAAAGTATAGACGTTCGTAAACGCCATCGCCATAACTTCGGCTTCAAGTTGACCGCTGACTGTTAAATATGTCGGTTTACTAAAAAAGTCTTTACTATAATCTATAGCTTGGGTTTGTGTGCGGGGAACATTTTTGAGATCCAAACTAGTTACACTGAAAAGTTCACCAGCACCTTCGCAGTCGTTAGCGGTGATGATGGGAGTGTGTACCCACAAAAACCCGCGTTCTTGGAAGAATTGATGAATGGCGGTAGCGCAGGCGTTTCTAACTCGGAAAACTGCACCAAAGGAATTGGTGCGCGATCGCAAATGTCCTATAGTTCGCAAAAACTCAAAGGAATGGCGTTTCTTTTGCAGCGGATATGTTTCGGGATCAGCTTCCCCAAAAACTTTTATCTTGTCTGTTTTCAACTCGATCCGCTGTCCTTTCCCAAGTGATCCCACCAACACTCCAGCTACTTCCACAGAAGCACCTGTATTGAGCTTTTTTAAAATATCATCGTAGTCTGGCAAATCCTCATTGAGTACCACTTGCAAACTCGCCAAACATGAGCCATCATTTACTTCTAGAAAAGAAAATCCTTTTAACTCTCGTTTTGTGCGAACCCAGCCTTGAACTGCTACAAATTCATCAGGTTCACCACTTCGCAATATTTCTGCAATCCGTCGATTTTCCATATCATCCAACAACAGACTTTAATAACCAGCCTATGATAACGCCCAAACCACCAAAGCGGATGGCTTGCCAAAAAGGTTCTTTGAGGCTATCCCAGGAAAATAATTGACTTTCTAAGTTAAGTTCAAGTTCTTCCAACTGTTGTTGAATTTGCTTTAACTCGGCTTTTACATTTGGTAATTTACTGTGGCGCGATCGTTGGAGACGTTGTTGCAATTCTCTTTGGCTGGCTTTGTCTGCTTGCACTTGATTGTACCGTTCCTTTAAAGCAACAAGCGCACGCTCCACTTTCAGAAGTTCTTGTTCAAATTCTTGATCTTGATTTTCTTTACCAAAAGGTGGCTCAGATGAATGTTTAGGCGGCTTCATGTACAAATTAGTACTTTTACGAAACACTCTTGAGGGAGGGAGGGAGTGACTTTGGGAAGTGTTTCTTCCATTTATAACGGGCGGTGTGCCGTCAGTGGGGCGCTTTTAAGAAACACAGGGAACGGTTATGAGCTTTGTAATTAATTCTGAGGCAGTCAAAATGGGCTAATAGAAAGTGATCCCGCGATCTCAGTTTTAACGGACTTCGGCTATTTTGACTGTACATTTATTTCCGGGTGGTTGTGCATAGAATGAAATAGCCCCAGACTCTTATGCACAACTTCAGTATTCAGCAATTATGTCTGATATCATGTCGAAATCAACCCAGCTACCTAAAGCTAGTCAACTGAATGAGTTTAGCAGCTTGGAACTAGCCCAAGCCCTGATGGAGAAGCTGAGCATCTCTCCTAACGATTGGCATCGTCTCAAGTCTAACCGCAATGTTCGCGCAAGTGAACAAGTAGCAGCAGCTGTTGTGTTTCTGCTTAAAGATCAACCACAAGAAGCTTTACTCAGACTCCAGCAAGCAACTGGTTGGTTGGATCGTTCTATTTCTGCTCCACCTTGTCCAAGTCACGGCGAGCAAAAGAAATAGGATCAGGTGACCTTTTTTGAATTCAAAATTTAAGGGAGGACTAGCCGTGCTGTGGGCATACGGCTTAGGTCATCCCCTTAGTGGTGGTCTTTAATTAGTGGCGCAATTCTAGATCCCACTAATTGCCTTGTCTTTTATTCAGGACTTACGCAAGGGAAACGTAGTTGTGTCATTGCGACGAAAAGTGCGCAATCTCACAGTCAAGTTCATTCGTAACTCGTGCGTAAGTCCTATAATGCGTGAATCTTGAATTGATAATTTTGAATTTGTTAGCCGAGCGAGTGACGAGGATGAGCCAGATTTTGAAAGTTCACTTCCTCCTCTGGCTTATCCGTCTTCACCGTCGCAAAGCAAGCCGGTTTCGATTTTCTATTTGTTTACAAAGCCTCAACTCTGTACCTTTACTGTTCCATTGAACCTGGTCGAAGATTTGATGAAGAATAGACATACCACGACCATTTTCTGACTCATCGGGTGGTAAATATTCTGTGGGATCGATATCAACGTTGCTAGTACAACATGGTGTAAAACCGCTACCTTGGTCTGAGATGACCCACCAATACTGATTATCAATTAAGGAAAAGCGAACGATAACCCTTTTCCCCGGATCTAGATTGTTACCATGTTTGGCTGCGTTTACCAGAGCTTCTTGAAGTCCTAGGCGCAATTCTGCTTGTAATTTGCCCGGAATTTCTGCCAAAAGCAAATCTAATATCGGACAGAGGTACAAAGTTGAGGCAAAAGTAATTGTGCCCCAATTACGCCCTGTAGGACGAAGCGAGATAGTGATCACAATAGAAACCCCGTAGCTTTCAGAGTTAGCTAGACATCAGTTTGCTGTCACAGGCACCCTGATAGAATTTGAGGTGGTTATGTTGCCTTCAAACTTTCGTCTTCACAACTAAATTTTGAAAATGCTAGGGAGCATTAACTCTCCTTTTTGACATAGAGTCACTTACAGAAAAAGCGGCTTGTTTGCAACTGTTTAAACAGTAAGCAACTGATATGTTTTTTAGTGAAAAGAGTACGTTAATACTCTTTTACGCCAATTCGCATTTTAGACAGCTAGTTTCATATTTTCGGAGAGTTTTTGCAACGTCAATCTCTTTACACAAAAGGAATTATATATTTATCTTAATAGTATTATAGCATTCTTACGATGCGTTGGGCGACAAATTTTTATTTCACTTAAGTTGTAAATGAGTTAGTACCTTTGTCCAATTGTGATAGAACAAGAAATGCAGCAGCTTCCACATGAGCGGTTTGCCCAAAAAAATCAGCCGGTTGTACCCGTGTGAGACTATATACCCCGTTTTGACAAAGTAATTTGAGGTCACGAGCAAGGGTAGCGACTTTACAACTGACGTAAACAATACGTTGCGGTTTAGATTTGAGTAAAGTTTCAATTACAGTGCGATCGCATCCCTTACGTGGTGGATCAAGCAGAACAATGTCTGGCAAAATTTCTATCTCAGGAAGTAATTTCTCCACAGCCCCAGTCTGAAAAATGACATTTGAAATATCATTATGCTTTGCATTTAAAATTGCTTGTTCTACTGCCTCAGGTTGCAATTCTAACCCGATTGCTTTCTTAACTTGTTTGGCAAGTGGCAATGTCAACGTCCCAATCCCACAATAAGTATCAAGTAACACCTCAGAACCTTGTAAATTGAGTTCTGATTGAATGACCTGCAACAATGCTTCTGCTGTCTCCGTATTTACTTGGAAAAAAGTATCTGGTCGTACTTGGAATTCTAGTCCGGCAAATTTTTCTCTTAAGTAAGAACGCCCAGCAATGCAATGAGTTTCCCGTCCAAAAATGGCATTAGTACGATTTGGGTTGCGGTTCAAACAAACCCCCACTAACTGGGGATAACGCTTTAACCATTCCAGGGCTTGGTCTTGAATTCTGTCTAAATTCGAGTCCTTAACCACCAAAGTTAGTAATATTTCCCCTGTGCGGCGACCAATGCGTAAACTAAGATGACGTACAACACCTGTGTGGCGCTGTTCGTTGTAAGCTTGCCAACCTCGCTTTTGGATGTCCTGTTTAACTTCCAACAGCAAAGGATTTAATCTGGGATCTTGTACAGGACATTGGTTCAAGTTAATCAATTGGTGACTACCTTTTTGGTAGTAACCAGCTTGAACCGTAAGATTGGCAGATAATCCCACAGGATAAGTCGCTTTGTTACGGTAGCCCAAACATTCAGCAGTCGAAAGAACTGGATCTACTGGTGGTTGGACAAAACCGCCAATACGTTCCAAAGCCTGGATAACTTGATTTTGCTTTGCTAGCAACTGGTACGGATAATCAATATGCTGCCATTGACAACCACCACATTTATCAGCCACGATACAGCTAGGTCGGATGCGGTAGGGCGATGATTTGAGAAGTTGCTTGAGTTTAGCGTGAGCGTAGTTGGGTTTAACGTGTACCAACAAGACAACAGCGCGATCGCCTGGTACAGTGTCGCTTACAAATACGATCCTTTCTTCCCAACGCCCTACACCATCACCTGCATCATTCAAATCCACTATCTCAACGTCAATTAATTCACCTTGTTTCCAAGTTTTTTTAGTCATTAGTCATTCGTTATTGATCAATAGCCACCACTGCTTGCCAAGTGAAACCACCTTGGGGCATAGTTTCCACTTGGCAAGCAAGTCCGCAACAACTCTTGGTACCTAAGTGTCTTCCGCTGGTTTGGGATCACATTGTTTTCGTTGTCCTCTCTTCACTTGTGTCCTCAAGACTCGTTAAACTAGCAAATAATAATTAATTCATGTCATTGCAATAATCATGACTGTAGTAAGCCAAGTTATTCTCCAAGCCGACGACCAACTGCGTTATCCTAGCAGTGGTGAGCTCAACAATATCAAAGACTATTTGCAAACCGGCGAGCAACGGATACGAATTGTCTCAACCTTAGCCGAAAATGAAAAAAAGATAGTTCAAGAAGCTACTAAACAACTTTGGCAGAAGCGTCCCGACTTTATCGCACCTGGGGGCAATGCATACGGACAAAAACAACGTGCTTTATGTGTACGTGACTACGGTTGGTACTTGCGCCTAATCACTTACGGTATACTAGCTGGTGACAAACAACCAATTGAAGATATTGGTTTAATTGGTGTCAGGGAAATGTACAATTCCCTGGGCGTTCCCGTACCTGGAATGGTAGAAGCAATTAGCTGTCTGAAAAAAGCCTCCCTTAACTTACTGAATACAGAAGACGCGGCTGAAGCAGCCCCCTACTTTGACTACATCATTCAAGCGATGTCTTAAGACAAAGTTAGTGAGACTTCTTTGAGTGGATTTGCGGACTACAAATTTAGAATGCAGTCAACTACCCCTCAATGTCAATAATACCCATATACTGATCATACCCTCCCCACACTAGATAGTGGCTACGGCACAACTTGTGTCAAGTTACTAACAGGTTGTGGGGAAATTTTATTTGATAGTCAAGACTCATTTGTTACTATTTTTTATTTCCCTATTTCCCTATTTTCCCTGATATACAAAAAGCCGGCAGTCTTTTTGTGAAAGCTGTCGGCGTTTAGTGTGTTCCCTATTAATGACTCGGCTAGAGTTCAGTTATTAGTATTATGTCTATTCATTTATATAAAAAATAGGATCTCAATCATCAGCATCAGTGATTTTCATCACAAAATTATTTCTAATAAACTGCATTGAAAGATAAATACGCCAATTTTCATCTTTTTATAACTAAAAAATTCAGCTATAACCAGCATAGCCTTTTACCTAAGAAGGAGCCAGTTTCTGAAGAATCAGAAACAAGATTTGGATAAAGAAATTATTTGATACACATAGTAGATATTTCCGAAGCATTCCAAATGTGTAACTTGTGCTTCAGATAGGAAGCCAAGTTAGTACAGCGCGATAGTGAGGAAAAGATAAAAGCTAGATGAAATAAGGATTACAGCCTTACCTCATCTAGCTTTGCCTGACAGGATAGGTGCTTTTTTGCACTAGTACAATAACGAAAAAATGAAAATAAAGAATATTTCTCTTGTTAAATTTTTACTGATTTAAAATAGTAGCTCTGTTTCCACGTTTAACGTACACTAGTAGATTGGGGAGTTAGCCATGCTAAGAAATGGATTTTCCGTCTACTGGTAAATTTTATTAGAGGAACCTTCAACAGAGAAAGATTCCCCTAACATTTTTTTACAATTCCTTTTGTGAAAAG
The DNA here is from genome assembly GCF_963888615.1 of Brasilonema octagenarum UFV-OR1. Taxonomy (NCBI): domain Bacteria; kingdom Bacillati; phylum Cyanobacteriota; class Cyanophyceae; order Nostocales; family Scytonemataceae; genus Brasilonema; species Brasilonema octagenarum. Next base: position 27,021 of record NZ_CAWPKW010000307.1, read on the forward strand.
AACAGACTAAGCCACAAATTCAATCAATTGGGTACGTGGAACAATTGTGTTGAGTAGTAGTTATGACACTACACAAATCAAACTTTGTTAACTAATACAAGTATGATTGCCCATGAAAAAACTGATGATTTTAACAATTTCGAACTTGTTTGATCATCATTTGAGATACGCGTATTGTATATGGCAAACTCATTTATCACACTTGACTTAGTTAATATTAATCGTATGAAAGGATCTCTCTTCTTCAAATAGTGAAAACACTTATTTGATTTTTTGGAAACTTAAAGTGCTTATGAAAATTTGCGTGTTTATACAGTTGACCTAAAATCTATATCATGAATAGCGAGCAGCTAAACGTAAACATTTAGACAGAAAAAACAAGCCTTGCCGAAATAACTAGACTACGCCCAAATGTATGTGTGAAGGTCGTCAAGCGCCTTCTGGGTGCAAAACAAGACAACATTTGGCTCGTTTTTTTAGTCTTCCCCATTAGTAGCAATATTAATTTGTCACCTGTTGCAATCAACTTCAGCAAGAATAACGATTGCACCAGAACAAAGCACGCAGCATCTTACTTGAAAAAATAGAAAACCATTTGCGTGAATACCTACAGGGCACTTAAATCGCTAAAATAATGCTCTGTCCCCTTGCTGCATTATTACCATGATCCCCATTTCCGATGCTCCTTTTTCTCCTGAAGAAATCGCAGCTGTTGGTTTGAAGCTAGAAGAATATGAAGAAATTGTCAGGCGTCTGGGGCGTCATCCCAACAAAGCGGAACTGGGAATGTTTGGGGTGATGTGGTCAGAACACTGCTGTTACAAAAATTCCCGTCCGTTACTCAAACAGTTTCCTACGACAGGACCCCGCATTCTTGTTGGACCTGGCGAAAATGCTGGTGTTGTAGATTTGGGCGATGGTCTGCGACTTGCGTTTAAGATTGAGTCACACAACCATCCATCAGCGGTTGAACCTTTTCAAGGAGCTGCGACAGGAGTAGGAGGTATCTTAAGAGATATTTTTACAATGGGTGCGCGTCCCATTGCGGTATTAAATTCTCTGCGCTTTGGTTCTCTGGACGATGCGAAAACCCAAAGGCTTTTTAGTGGCGTTGTAGCTGGTATCTCCCATTACGGAAATTGCGTAGGTGTCCCCACTGTCGGCGGTGAAGTTTACTTTGATCCCGCTTATTCTGACAACCCTTTGGTGAATGTGATGGCGCTGGGATTGATGGAAACGCCAGAAATTGTTAAATCTGGGGCGTCTGGTATAGGTAACCCCGTGCTTTATGTTGGTTCTACAACCGGACGTGATGGTATGGGAGGTGCAAGTTTTGCCAGTGCAGAACTCAGCGATCAGTCTATGGATGATCGTCCAGCGGTACAAGTGGGCGATCCCTTTTTGGAGAAGTCGTTAATTGAAGCTTGTTTGGAAGCGTTTAAAACAGGTGCAGTCGTCGCCGCACAGGATATGGGGGCTGCTGGTATTACCTGTTCTACTTCAGAAATGGCTGCAAAAGGCGATGTGGGCATCGAATTCGATTTAGATAAAATTCCTGTACGGGAAGCAGGAATGGTTCCCTACGAATATTTGCTTTCGGAATCTCAAGAACGGATGTTGTTTGTTGCACACAAGGGACGCGAACAAGAGTTAATTGACATTTTCCATCGATGGGGACTGCATGCAGTTGTTGCAGGTTCTGTTATTGCTGAACCGATTGTCCGGATTTTATTCCAAGGTGAAGTTGCTGCAGAAATTCCTGCAACGGCGTTGGCAGAAAATACGCCCCTATATCACCGGGAATTGTTGGCCCAACCACCGGAATATGCACAAAAAGCTTGGGAATGGACTCCTGATTCTCTGCCTAAGAGTACATCTGCTGGTATAGAAATTCAAGGACGCTTGCAAAGTTGGAATGACATCCTGTTGACTTTGCTGGATACTCCTAGCATTGCGTCAAAACGTTGGGTATATCGTCAATATGACCATCAGGTGCAGAATAACACTGTTATGTTGCCAGGTGGTGCAGATGCTTCTGTGATTCGCTTGCGTCCACAGTTGGGCGAGGATGAGGAAATAGTCTCCAGTGTCAAAAGCGCTGTGGCGGCTACGGTTGATTGCAATCCCCGTTATGTTTATCTTGATCCCTATGAGGGAGCTAAGGCAGTTGTCGCAGAAGCAGCACGCAATCTCAGCTGTGTAGGTGCAGAACCTTTAGCGGTTACTGATAACCTGAATTTTGGTAGTCCAGAAAAACCTATTGGTTACTGGCAATTAGCAGAAGCTTGTCGCGGTTTGGCTGAAGGTTGTCGAGAAATGACAACTCCAGTAACTGGCGGAAATGTCTCTCTTTACAACGAAACTCTCGATTCTCAAGGTAAGCCACAACCAATCTATCCTACCCCTGTTGTGGGTATGGTAGGCTTAATCCCTGATTTGACCAAGATTTGTGGTCAAGCTTGGCAAGTGAATGGTGATCTGATTTATTTGTTGGGTGAACTTTCTTCCCACTCTACGCTAGGGGGTTCGGAATATTTAGCCACTATCCACAACACTGTTGCTGGAAAACCGCCACGAGTTGATTTTGAATTGGAACGCCAAGTACAACAAGTCTGTCGCGAGGGAATTCGCAAAGGTTGGGTACGTTCGGCTCATGATTGTGCTGAAGGTGGAGTCGCTGTTGCTCTGGCAGAATGTTGTATAACTGGCAAATTTGGTGCCCAGATCCAATTAGAGTTACCAGCACAGAACAACCAACGTTGGGATGAAATTCTTTTTGGTGAAGGTGGCGCACGAATTCTAGTTTCTATTGGAATAGAACAACAACAAACTTGGGAGAGTTTTTTAACAGAACAACTAGGTCATCATTGGCAAAAACTTGGTAAAGTTGAAAATTATGACATAGGTTTGCGAATCTTAACAATTGAAAATAACACTTTAATAAAAGTTACAATAGAAGAAATGAGCGATCGCTATCTAAACGCAATTCAAACCCGTTTGACCATTCATAACACGACTTCTAGTTCATAGATAGCATTTCCTTACTCAATACACTGGCGTTGATAGGCATAATTGCGGTACTGTGTTAATGGATGGTTAAGAATTATTAAAATTTTCTGCAACTATCCTTATAAATATTGTTTGTGACTTGACATCCTCATCAGGAGCACAGCTGCCATGATTCCTCACCAACCCGACTCTTTGGATGACTCTCAATTGCCTTATAACTCAGTCAATGACCATGAAAATCGTCCAGATAAGCCAGAAGAAGCTTGCGGTGTTTTTGGTATCTACGCACCAGGAGAAGACGTTGCCAAACTAACATACTTTGGATTGTACGCCCTCCAGCACCGGGGTCAAGAATCGGCTGGTATTGCCACATTTGAGGGTGAACAAGTCAAGTTACACAAAGACATGGGGTTGGTGTCCCAAGTCTTTAATGAATCTACCCTGCAAAATTTATCTGGAACTATCGCTGTTGGTCACACTCGTTATTCAACCACGGGTTCTAGCCGCAAAGTGAACGCTCAACCTGCTGTTGTGGAAACTCGCTTGGGTTCTGTCGCGCTTGCACATAATGGGAATTTAGTCAATACTGTGCCGCTACGGGAGGAGTTGTTGAACAACAACTGCAACTTAGTTAGCAGCACTGACTCAGAAATGATTGCTTTTGCTATTGCTGAAGAAATCAACGCTGGTGCTGATTGGCAAGAGGGCTGCATGCGCGCTTTTCACCGCTGTCAAGGAGCTTTTAGCTTAGTGATTGGTACATCACAAGGTATAATGGGCGTTCGCGACCCCAATGGCATTCGTCCCCTTGTGATTGGTACCTTGGGTGAGAATCCAGTTCGCTATGTTCTGTCCTCTGAAACTTGTGGTTTAGACATCATTGGTGCGCAATACTTGCGAGATGTCCAACCAGGTGAAATGGTTTGGATTACGGAAGTTGGTTTAACTTCCTTTCAATGGAGTCAAAAATCCAAGACAAAGCTGTGCATTTTTGAGATGATTTACTTTGCTCGTCCTGATAGCGTGATGCACAACGAGAGTTTGTACACCTATCGGATGCGTATAGGACGGCGACTGGCTAAAGAATCTCCGGCTAATGCTGATTTGGTGATTGGTGTCCCTGATTCTGGAATTCCCGCTGCTATAGGCTATTCTCAAGCTTCTGGCATTCCTTATGCGGAAGGATTGATTAAGAATCGTTACGTCGGGCGTACCTTTATTCAGCCGACACAGAGTATGCGAGAATCGGGTATCCGCATGAAACTCAACCCCCTCAAAGACGTGTTATTTGGTAAACGAGTCATCATTGTAGATGATTCCATTGTGCGGGGAACTACTAGCCGTAAGTTGGTCAAAGCTTTACGAGAAGCAGGTGCGTTAGAAGTGCATATGCGAATTTCCTCTCCACCAGTGACTCACCCCTGCTTTTATGGTATTGATACTGATACCCAAGACCAACTCATTGCTGCTACTACCTCAGTAGAAGATATTGCTAAGCTACTAGAAGTTGATAGTCTGGCCTATCTCACCAGGCAAGGAATGCTCTGGTCAACACGAGAAGATCCAGAAAGCTTTTGTTGTGCTTGCTTCACTGGAGACTACCCAGTTTCTGTTCCCGAACAAGTGAAGCGTTCTAAATTGATGTTGGAGAAAGTATCTGTTTAGAGATTTTAGATTTTGGATTGATTGACATACTCCCCTACCATAATTTTTGATTTGGTCGGGGATTCTAATAGCTCTGAGTTTTTCAACACTACGGGTAGCTAAATCAATTTTTGTAACAAAATAACCACAAACTACCAAACATTTCTGTCTTTGACTTTAGAGGTTCAAGGCTAACCACTCATGGGTAGTCGCCCCAAAAAAAGTTGAGGTGGGAAAAGCATGGCTCGAAGAATAATCCAGTTATATATTTTAGCTCTTACTGCACTAATTGCTACGTTCTTTCCCGCAGGTGGAGTTCTCGCAGTAGAAACCTACTCCGAAAAACATGGCATATTGGCTAACATTGCATTTCAGTACGCGGCGCTAGGAAAATCTCAGCAAGCTGTCAAGATTTTAAACCAAGTTCTGCCTTTGGCACAAGCGAACCCCAATCAGTGCTTCAAAGCCAACCCCTTAGTGAAAGTGGCTCTTGGCTATATCTTAGTTGGACAGGAAGCTAAGGGGAAGCAACTTCTGGCAGAAGCCATCCAGATTGCCGCCACCCAAACGGCAACAGGCTGTAGCGGTAGCGGAACTTCTCCAGAGGAGTCTGTGCTAAACCGAGCAAAGGAATACGCAGAGGCTGGGTACTACGACTTTGCTCACCAGATCATTACAGCAGTAAACAATCCTGTATTCACTCCTATAGCGCTGGCAGATCTTGCGGGTTATTATGCAAAAGCCTCAGAGGCTCAGCAGGCAACGAAAGTACTAAAATACGCGATCGCGATTGCCCAACGCAATAACGATGCCTTTTATAAAAATATAACCCTGATTGCAATTGCTGAACATCTAACTCAAGCTGGACAAAAGGAACAAGTGCCGCAAGTGCTAGAGCGTGCGCTTGAGGCACAATCAGGCAAAGATGCCCCAATGAAAGTCGATCAGATGCTAAGAATTGCTAAACAATTTGCACAAGTTGGACAAGTTAGTCAAGCGCTCAAGCTTTTAGATCAATCCTTGCCCTTGATATCAACGCTTCCAGACAAGCCCTTTCCTGTTGAGAAACCCAGCAAACTGGTTGAAACAGCAATCCAGTATGGAGCACTGCAGCAGAAAAATAAGGCTCTCGATACTCTAGCCAAAGCCCGAACAGTGGCGCAGGCAATGGGTGAATCTCAAACCAAAGGTTATGCATTAAATCGGGTAGTTGGAGGTTACGCAGAAATAGGAAACTTTGACCAGGCACAGCAAATAGCCCAATCAATCAAGAATGTCAATGAGAGGGAACAGGCGTTCCGTGGAATTGCGATCGCCTATGCCAAAGCTGGATACGCTGAGCAAGCGCTTCAACTGGCAAAATCAATTAGAAACCCCAAAGTCACCTTAACAAACATTGTCAGCCACTATCTAAAGACCGGAAAATGCGACCAAGCGTTTAAGATAGTTCAACAGTGGAATCTGAAAATGCTGCCAGAGGTGGCATTAGGTTACCTTGAGGCAGATCAACCTGAACGTGCGCTGGAAATCGCTAAGTCCATCGAATCTCCGCCTTATGCTGTTGTACAACATAAGGACTGGAGATTAAGCCTGATCGCTGGTGGGTTTGCAAAACAAGGAAAATTTGACCAAGGGCTTCAGGTTGCTCAAGTTATTACAGACAAAAGTTACAAAGCTCAAGCCTTGACGGCGATCGCACAAGAATATCTGATAAGAGAACGAGAGAACAAAGGATTTCTCGGAAACATCTTTTCCGAACTGAGCAATCGCTTCAATTCTCTATTCGCTTCCTCAAATAAAGACAAAGCCTCTGAAATTCTAGATCAAGCGCTTCAAGTTGCTGAGTCAATGGCACCAAAACGTTCGCCACAATGAATAAGTTCCAACTGCAACTTATCGGGTTCAAAGTTCTTAAGGCAGACGCAAGCCCTGATTCTGCTGTTGCCCGGGGGTGTCAATTTTCAAAACTCACATCATGCACGAAGGAACTGTGAGTCATGAGTGTGATAAAAATTCAATTTTTGGTAATAATGGATCAGAAACAATACCCACGCCACTAAAACCCCAGCGTTTGAGCAAAGGTCCTATTTGAGAGCCAGCAACAGATTCTACAGCAAAGCGGTTTGCCAGTTCCCCAGCATGAGTGTTGAGGTAGCTGAGGGCATCAAAATTTTCCCGAAACAACAGTAAATAACCATTAGCTTTACGGTCGGAACGAGCGGTAAGATAATCACCGTTAGCTTTCGACCGTACCAGATAATAAACTTCAGAAAACATAGTTATCAGTCATTAGTCACTAGTCATTAGTCATACCAATAACTAATGACGAAGGACGCTCAATATGAGTGTACCATTCCTTTGATTTAAAATGATTTAATTGAGATTTTCTAAACGAATGCGAGGATCACTCACCTTCAGTAACAAATCCGCGATCAAATTACCAACACTGAGCAATACAGCGCTCATAACCAAACTTGCCATCACCAAATATAAATCTTGAGCCTGCACCGCTTGTAAAGTCAATCTTCCTAAACCAGGCCAATTGAAGAAAAATTCTGCAATAAATGCACCACCCAATAAACCTGCTAACTCGAAACCTAACAAAGTAATCAAAGGGTTGATTGCATTGCGCAAAGCATGAACATAAACAACGCGGTTTTCTGGCAATCCTTTGGCACGAGCCGTTTGAATATAATCTTGACGTAGCACATCCAATAATTCACCACGAGTAATACGCTGTAAGCCAGCAAAGCTGGTGACACTCAAAGCAATCGTGGGTAAAATCATGTGCCAGCCAATATCTAGGATTTGACCAAACCAATTGAGTTCATTGTGATTAATGCTAGTCATGTCACCCACTGGAAAAATGGGTGAGAGGTTTTGGGCTAAAATCAGCAATAATAAAGCGGTGATGAAACTGGGAAACCCTTGTCCTGCATAGCTAATTATCTGCAAAATGCGGTCAACCAACTGATTTTGTTTCACAGCCGCGACTATACCCAAGGGGATGGCGATCGCCCAGGTTACAATCAAAGAAGCCACTGCCAACAACAAAGTGGCAGGTACCCGTTCCCACAACAGCGACCCCACTGAGCGCTGGTAAACAAAGCTTGTGCCAAAATCTCCCTGTGTTATGATTCGCCACACCCAAAGTCCAAATTGCTCTGGCCAAGATTTATCCAGACCAAACTGTCGTCTAAGTTCCTCAATTCTTTCTGGAGAAATCTTTGGGTTTTGCCGTAGCGTATCTACATAGTCTCCTGGAGCAAGTTGAATAATGATAAACGACAACGCCGACGCTAAGAACAAAGTCAACAGCGCCTGCAATAGTCGCTTGGTGACATAAATAAAACTTTCGCTCGTGACTAACCTTAAAAGCCAGTCACGGCTTGCATCCAAGGAAATTCGTGTAGTAGTCATTAGTCAATAGTCAAGAGTCATTAGTCAAGAGGAGCGAGCGCTTGATGAGGGTTTCCCGACAGAGGCGACTGGCGTTCATTAGTCAAGAGTCAAAAAAATTTTGGAATCTAGACTATTAACTTAGCAGTACATTAAGGCGGGAGTCATCTGCTCGTTAGAAGGACACAAAAACTTTATCAGTTACCAGTTAACAGTTAGCAGTTATCAGTGTCGTGCCCCCCTTGTTCACTGTTCACCCTATGGCTAACGCCACGCCTTACGGCTATCGGGTATGCGCAAAGCGCACGCC
>NZ_CAWPKW010000308.1:0-35154 GCF_963888615.1 Brasilonema octagenarum UFV-OR1
GGGAAACCCTCCTGCAGTACTGGCTCCGCAAGGCACAACTCTTGGCAGGACTGGCGAACCCGAAGGGACTTTGTTTGTGTAGCCGCGACTTCCAGTCGCCCCAATTATTCACTCTCCAGAGTCATACAAGAGCGATAGGGACTTGCTCAAAGTACAAAGGAGTCGATAAGCTTCCGGGCAATACTCAACCTAGGAGGAACTTGTGGTAAGTTGTGTTTACTAAACCAGGCAGCATCTACCAATTCTTGCGGTTCGATGACGATGTCACCACTTGCATAAGTGGCTGTGAATCCAATCATAAGTGAGTTGGGAAATGGCCAAGGTTGCGAGCCAAAATAGCGAATATCTTTCAACTCAATTCCTACTTCCTCCCGGACTTCGCGCACCACCGTTTCTTCTAACGATTCTCCTGGTTCTACGAAGCCAGCTAGCAAGCTGTACATCCCTGGCGGAAACCGAGGGGCGCGAGCCAACAAGAGTTCTTCACCCCGAGAAACGAGAACGATAATCGCAGGCGAGAGGCGAGGATAATTCACTAATCCACAGTTGGGGCAACGTTTGGCACGCTCATGGGATAATTGGGTTGTGGGAGTCGCACAGTGCCCGCAGTATTGGTGAGTGCGATCCCATTCCAGGATTTGGATCGCGCGACCACTTAATGCATATAACTGTTCATCCAACGTTCCGTACAATTCGCGTAATCCCTGCAAAACCATGCCATCGGGAACGATCGCATCTTTGGGCAGTTCTGCCGAGTAACAAGGTTGACCATCCAGGGTGCCAAGGAATTGAGTTCGCACATGTGTCAAGCCAATTTCTGTTAAACTGATTAAATTGGGAATTTGGCTGACGTTTCCTTCGGAGCGAACCAGCAATTTATTGCCAACAAACGCAAACCACCAGGAAGGTTGAGACTGTACTGTAGGTGGAGTAATGCCAGGGATAAAGGTTTGATGCATATCAGTAGAACACAATTGCCTTGATCGTATCACCGCCGCTCTTACCCAATACCATACATTTGCCTCATCACCTTGAAACTCCTAAACTTTTTGAACACTTGAACTACTTTTCTCAGCACCAAGACGCCTTCCCAATCACTTACCTCAACGACTTGCGAGGAGAGATTTTAGCGTCCCCCTATTTTGCAACCAACAACCTTAACCGCGACTTTGTTGACACAAAGGGGTTTTCTGTGGTATTCCAGCGTTGCGAAATTGCGGAAGTGGAACGGCGCTTTCCTTTCTTCAAGCCCTATCTCGACCAGGCGCTAGAGCCGAACTGCAACGCTTTCTATCTTAACCCGCTGCTGCTCAAAGAAGGCTCCCGCGTCGATCCGCATATTGATCGCTCTTTGCGATCTTACTGCAAAACGATTGAGCCTCCTGTGGTGGTTAGTGTTCTTTATGTGCAAGTACCGCCAAACTTGCAAGGCGGAGAACTCGTGCTGCGCCGCCACAAACAGCAAGTCGGGCAGATTAAACCACGATCTAACATGCTACTGTATTTTCAAGGCGATCTGACTCATTCCGTCAATGCTGTTAAAATCACAGGGACTCGTCTAAGCTTAGTTTGTGAACAATACAGTTTGAGTGAAACTGAACTGCAAGACGTTCCAGCGTTCACAGTGGAGTCTAGGGCGGTGAAGGTTAAGCGCAGGTAAGGAATTCTCCAAACCAGAGGCTTATCGCACTGTTTATTCATGGTTGGATTTACTGCGCTTGTGATCATCTAAATGAGTTCGCACTTGCTTTTGAAATACTTTAACAGCTTCAATATGATTTTGAGAAGCATTTATATGTGCCTGGGCAGATTCCGAAAATACTTTCACCGAAGGATCATCTTTTAATTGCTGTGCCTTTTCCAAAGATTCCTGCGCCTGCTTCTGAATAGTTTTTCCAGACGCTTCAATGCTTTGACCGATTTCCGGCTTATTTTGGTCGTTGGTTTGCAGCCGCTTACCAACCTCTTCTACCGATTTACCATGCTCAATTGATTGCAAGGCGTGTTTCTGTGCGGCTTGCACGCTCTGCGGTGAAATTTCATGCATAACAATCTTACCTACTAGCACTTATCGTGTGATAGCGTTTTTTAGGGACTTGCTCATCTACTGGAAGGTATGGTTGGACTGTAAATTAGAAAGCGATCGCTCTGTATCTGAGCAGACAAATATTGCACCAGAGGAAATTCAGTCAATATCTGCTGAATTTGAGCAGGAAGAAAAGGACAAACAAATAGTAGTGATTAAGGGGCGATCGCACTAACTAAATCGCACTCACTAAATCGCACTCACTAAAGGTTCGCTGCTGTTTTGATTTTCTTGCAGATTTCTACCCAAGCTTTATCTCGTCTATTTGCGGGAATGGCGTTCAATGGTTTATCAGTAGAGTGCGCTGCTTGATACTTTTCAATTGCTGTTTCTTTGTAGTTGCTAAAACGCAACGGTATCCAAACAATTGTGACTCCTGCTCCAGCGTTTTCTAATAGAGGTGGTAATTCATTTTTACTGATATAGTTTGATGCTAAAAAATCAGGACTAACCAGCAATAAAGCAACTTTTGCAGCAGCGAGAGCTTCGGCAATTTCATCTCGCCACACAGCACCAGGCTGGATTTGGGTATCATCCCACAGTTGCAAATTCTTTTCTCTAATTAATGGTTCTAGATGAATTTTGATATCGTTAAACCACTTTTGATCTTTATGACTATAGCTGATGAAAACGAGGTTTCTGGTTGGCGTCAACAATGCTTTTTTCTCCTGTTCCAGTTCCTGTTGCAACGGTGCTGCTTGCGAGTTGAGTTCCCTATCTGCATCGAATGGTTGGTTCATAACATCATCAATCAACTTTCGGACATCTACCGTTTCATAGCTTTCTGGGCACTCCATCTGGTATTTCTTATCCTCCAAGCGCTTACGTAACCTGTCCAAAGGGTAGGAATAAGGCGTCTGACTTCCTTGACAGCTAGAGCAATTGCAAGGAACAAGAGTTTGATACTGCAAACGCTCGAAAGACTCATGGATTTTGTCGAGTTCGTGAGTGACAACTGCTAGCAGTTCTTTCTTGCGGTTTCCGGCGACATGAATTTTAATTTCCCTTTGATTATAGTTTTCAATAACTTCGGCACGGGTTTGGTCTTTGTTGAGAACAACGCCGTTTTTCCAGACGAGTTTTTGTTCATCAATCCAAGGGTATGTCTCAACGATGAAGCGGGTGAGGATACCTTTGGGCATGAATTCGTATTTGTAGCGCAAAATCAGGTTGTTGGTATCGTCCCAAGTGTAGTCGGGTTGATTAGCGGAAAGTAGTTGAGGTGCAATATAGGTGTCAGGACGATTGTCAGGACGATTGGGAATTTTATAGCAGAGTTTGAACCGCATCATCAATTGCAGTAGTTCTTCTTGCATCTGCGCATATTCGCCATCTTTCCAAATATCGGCAAGATTGTCCTGGGTAAAACATCCGAGATTTTTCTTGACGGTATCATTGTCCAACACTTTGTAGACAGCAGTAGTACCCCATTCCGGTTTGAGGATGACATAGTGTTTGAGCGTAGAATCGTCTTGGAAGTGAAGGCAAACGCCGAGGTCATGCAGATAGCGGCTAAGGCGCAACATATCTTCACGGTCAGTTAGTTTATTCTCTCGGCAAAGGGTGCGGTATTCTTCAAGGCTGATGTAGTTGCGGGAATTGTTTTCTAAGGCGAAACGGACTCTTACCCAGAGTTTTGGCAAAGGTGTGCCGACGTGGGGAAGCCTGCTGATGTAATTCTCAATGGCGTTTTTAATTTCTGATAAACCGCGATTGCTGTTTAAGTTGGTTGCTAGAATTTCTTTTAAGTTGGTAAACTCTCCTCGCAATCGCCGCTCATTGACTTCGCACTTCCGGTCTTGTTTTTCATTTTTGATGATCACAACTGGGCTATTGTCGCTCAAGAGTTCAACAACCTTGAGCCACCAGTAAAAATCTGTGTTTTCCTTACGAGTATCGGCAACTAAGGCATAGAGAGAACGCTTTGTCAGGAAAAATTGGTGAGTTTCATGATAGATTACCTGTCCGCCAAAGTCCCAAATGTTGACGCGAAAGGGTTGTCCATTGGGCTGTGTGAAGTTCCACTGGATGACATCAATACCTTGAGTGGATTTCTCATCCGACTGGAGTTCGTAAGTTTCGTCTGCAATTTTCTTAGCTAAGGAAGTTTTCCCAGCGCCCCCTTCGCCAACAATCAAGAATTTCGCTTCATAAAAGGGTTCGGTTTGTTTTGGATCTTGGACGCGGAAATAGAAATCGAGAATTTCATTTACATTGCCAGAATTTTCTGACAACTTTTTCGATCCCAAAATTTCAGGTCGAATGGGGACTGGATTTCCACGAAGATCCAATTTTTCAAGTTTTGTCAGTTGCCTGATTTGTGCTGGCAGTGCGCTCAGTTGATTGCTACCCAGGTCGAGTGATTGCAGGTTGGTGAGTTGTCCAAATTCCGCTGGCAGTGCGCTCAGTTGATTGCTACCCAGGTCAAGTGATTGCAGGTTGGTGAGTTGTCCAAATTTCGCTGGCAGTGCGCTCAGTTGATTGTAGTAGAGGTTGAGCGATCGCAGGTTGGTGAGTTGTCCAAATTCCGCTGGCAGTGCACTCAGTTGATTGTAGTAGAGGTCGAGCGTTTGCAGGTTGGTGAGTTGTCCAAATTCCGCTGGCAGTGCACTCAGTTGATTGTCCCAAAGGTCGAGCGTTTGTAGGTTGGTAAGTTGTCCAAATTCCGCTGGCAGTGAGCTGAGTTGATTGTTGCTGAGGTGGAGCGTTTGCAGGTTGGTGAGTTGTCCAAATTCCTGTGGCAAACTGCTTAAACGATTGGCAACAACCTGAAGTTCTTCAAGATGATGAAGCTGTCTTATTTCTGCAGGTAAAGTACTCAAGTTATTCCCGATAGTACCAACAATATCGCCCTCGTCATCATACTTATATTTGCCGAGAATCAGTTTTTTGAGTTGAGTCAACTTGCCAATAGATGGCGGTAAAACTGTCAAATCATTGCCGGAGAGGTCGAGTTCCATCGCTCCCTCACTCGCCGCTTGTTCAATTACCCGCAGCAATTCTTCCTGAGTCATCAGCAATCTACTGAACTATTGATTTGGTACTTTAAAGGTAACCCAAATTCTACTGATAGCAACTTGCGGCTCAATGACCTCACCCTCGCTTTTAGCTTCGCTAAAATCTTTCCCTCTCCTTATTAAGGAGAGGGATGCCCGATAGGGCAGGGTGAGGTGATACGTATGATAGCAACTTGCGGCTCGACCTCACCCTCGCTTTTAGCTTCGCTAAAATCTTTCCCTCTCCGGAGTTCGGAGAGGGATGCCCGACAGGGCAGGGTGAGGTAATGCGTATGGATGTAACGCGCCTATGAACTTGATGAAACTTGTCTGTTGGAACACCAGTTGTGAGATAACAAAGGCGATCGCTTTACCTTATTCGTTCCAGAATGCCTGAAATGAGGATTTTTGATAAAAGTCTTACGCTGTAAGCGTCCTAGATTATTCTGTTCCGATGATATTCAATCTGCAGGTGTTTAACGTCAATCTGCTCGGACGCTAAAAACAGAAGACGCTCTCGTTGGTGTAATCCCAAATTTTCAAACTGTGCCAGTTCGGAGTTTGACAATGCCCAAGGGGGACCAGAGGGTTCGGCTTCTGTCTCCCGAAAACGAGTAATCACTAACAGCGTTCCATCAGTCGCAACAACAGAGGCGACTGAGGAGATAACCTTTGAGCGCACATTCAAGGGCAAAGCTTGGATATTGCGACATTCAAAAACCAAGTCAAAGGCAAGATGCCATTGTGAGGGAATTGCCAACAAATCTGCAACTACATAATTCACAGTCGAATCGGGAAATCGCTGCTGACACCAGGCAATAGCTGTGGGGGAAATATCAAAGGCAGTTACCTCAAACCCTCGCTTTGCTAAAGCTTCTGCATCATCTCCCAAGCCACAGCCAATTACCAGCGCCTTTAGCCCTTCACCAGATGATGCATGAGTAGTCAACCAATCTTGCAGATAGGGGTGGGGGGCTAACTTTGCCCAAGGAATTTGCGCCGCATCACCTTTAGCTTCGACATATAAGACATCAAACCATGCGGATGGCTCTGATTTTTCTGAGGCTTGTGTGGCTAACTCTTTAATATGAAGTCGTACATGTTCTGGTTGTTGTTCAAACATAAAAATCAATCTTACTCCCTTTTTGCCCCTGTGTTTCGTAAGGAGTCTAGCTGTTATTGGCTTAATTAATTTTAATACCGCTCGTAACTTGATTGATCCAACCAACATATTCTGTTTGCACTGCTTCCAATCCAGCCGCCTTCATCCAATCGTCTACACTCTCTGCAGCATAAACTGTGGAATAAGGTTCTTTGAAGATTTTGATCAACCATTTCGCATGACGCAGCCTTTTTTGATTCCCATCCAAAATAATCAATTGTCCTCCTGGTTTCAGGAGGCGAAAACATTCTCGCAAAATTAACTGAGAAATTTTGGGTGGTGTTTCGTGTAATAAAAAGGAAGCTGTCACCAAATCAAAAGAAGCTTCTTCAAAACCTGTGGCTTCCGCTAGTCCATGCAGCCACTCTATATTTAACCCCGCTTGCTGCGCTTTGTAGTCCGCCACGACTAGCATATAAGGAGACAAATCCAATCCAATAACGTTCGCGCAGCGTGCGCCTTCGCGCACTCGCTTCTCCAAAAGCTTGCTTTAACATCAATGTAGCCGAACCTGTGCCGCAACCAAGATCAAGAATTTTCCTTGGCTGATTCTTTATAACACCAATTAACTGCTGACGAATCCACGCTTCATTTGGTGGCGAAGCAAATGCAGTGACTGGATCATATGTTATCGCTGCTACAGAATTAAGGTACCCGCCTTCTATACCGTGAAAATTCTGACTGCTGTAATAGTGTGGATAAATTAAGTTTGGTTGTCGGAAGCGTTAAGCGTAGCTCTGCCGTAGGCAATCGCTCTGGTGTTGCCAATCTATTGTTTCATAAAACTGCAGTTTGTTTTTTCCAATCAGGAAGCGAAGGAGCGATTTTAACAAAAGCTGCCCTATTGGGTTCTGACTTGTTGACACACTCACCTCTTTTCATCGCTTAACTAAGATCTAGCACCAGCTTTTGGATCCGCCAATAAATAAATTTATTGGCTCAGAGCTTCAAGTAAGCTAAAGCTTACTTAATATACATTCCAGTCCGTTTTAACGGACTTTGATTATCAGCCTTGAACTGAAGTTCAAGGCGTACTTACGGGAAGGTGCAAGATCTGAGTTAGAGTTTTTTCAGTTAATTGAACCACATATTAGATAATAGGCATTAACCGCTCATAACTTCAGCGAGTATTAAGAGTAATTTACACCAAATTCCTAGTAAATACCATGAAATTAAACTATCAAAACAACAATATTTTTACCTTTGTAAAAGTTCTATCTACAGTTCTCATAACAAGTGCAATTGGATTGGAATTATGGAATATTTATGCAGTCCTAACTAACACGAAAGTACCAAGCAGCCTGAATCCAGTTTTTTGGATTGAACGTTTTGCAGTCACAATCCATTTCCTTGAAGGAGTTGTCGCAGCTTTTTTTGCACCTTCAAGAAAAAAGACGCCACTACAATATGGCACTTATACTTTTTTTGTCGGCACAATTGGTTTGTTTGAATTGTTTCAAAAAGAAGATGACGAATAATGAATTATGACAATCATGCCTACATACGACTTATTTCAACTCCTTCGCTGGCGGTAAAATACCAAACTTATTTAAACCTTTATCAAGTTCCCTGAGTAATTTAAAGTCCTCCTCTGGTAAAGAATCACTACTACTGCTGAACCCTTTACCAGAAGACTCTTCCAAAAAGGAGAATGCTTGTCGAAACTGATGCGGCTGTGCTTGAATTGGTGAGTCAAAATGACAAGGAATAATTCGCTCAAAATTCCAACTCGCTACTTTATTAGCCCAGTTGATAGTTTCTTTTGGTGCGCGGTTGAGAATGAGAGTTCGTAAAATTGGTGCGACAAACAAACGACCATTCCCTCGCAGTGCATCAAATGAGGACTTCCAATCTGAGTTCCATTGGAAGGGAAACAACCCAAAGTAAGCTTTCTTGGAACGTTCCGGTGCTTGAAACGCGTTACGAAATACCTCACCCCATTGCATAATTTCTACCATACTTGGTCGAAAGTACAAAGCAAACAACGAAATACGTTGCCATCCCTTACGGCGATTTACTGGATTGTCTTCAACTATGTCAGACGCTTTGTCTTTGGCGTGGAACAGTAAGGGGTATGAATCTAATTGGACGATCGCCGGTGGTTCTTCTGGTACACAAACCACTGAATCTGTGACGAGTAAGGTGTGCGATCGCCTATGAAAAAACGCAACTTCCGCAAACCGACCAGGACCAAGCTCAATAGGACTTAGCATTGCATAGTCAAACTCGTCAACAAAGGGAGTTTGGCTGCTGTCTTCTGGGAGAACCTGAGTACGTTTAGGGGGTAAGCCTAACCAACTAAGTGGAAGATTCAGCGGAAAACTCCACTGCTTAGGAGTAACAAAAACCTGTGCATTTGGGAAGCATCTCGCAAACGGACCAACAAAGACTTTGTGTTCTAAACCAGAGACAGTTGGCAGAATGATATACTTAACATCGCCGTGTTCTGCAACCAACTCATTGACAAGGCGAATACACTCGTTCGTCGGCGCGACAGGTGCATAAACGAGCAGTCCCCCTTCATCTAACTTAACAATGGTCATGCGAATCGGCACGACAACATAGAAAATGCCCTGAAGCTGGTCAAAAGTCCAAATTGTATCTTTGAGAACTTCTTTGCGAATAGTCCGCCGTTTGCCAAAGGGGTAGAGTGGCAAAGCAAACCAAAAAGACCATGAAAAGTCCTCTGGATAAATCTCTTGTCCCTGCGTTTGGTGCGTATTCTTTTGAGTTTGAGCCACTTCATGCCCCCGAACCACGTCTATCATGCTCAAACCAGTTACCAGTTACCAGTTACCAGTTACCAGTTTTCACTGTTCACTGTTCACTGTTCACTGTTCACTGTTCATTGTTGAGCATATAAACTATCTTGCGAGATTTCTGGCAACATTTTATCGAGTTTGAAAAATATTTTGCACCATTTTTTTGTCTGTACTCGCCGCCGCTTGATCCAACTCTGCTATTTCACCAGAATTTAGTTCCCAACCCAAAGCACCAATATTCTCTTTTGCCTGTTCCACACTCTTTGCGCCAGGAATGGGAATAGCCCCTTTACAAATACACCAATTTATGCTTACCTGTGACATAGTTTTGTTTCTAGATTGAGCCACCTCTCGTAAGCTTGCCAAAAGTGGACTGATTCCTGGTAACATCTGTCTAAACAGCAAACCTCGAATGCCTTTTGGAAAAGGACCTTTTTGGGAGTACTTTCCTGTCAACAGCCCTAATGCAAGAGGACTGTAGGCAATCAGTTTGATTCCAAGCTGATCACAAACATCTTTAACTTCCAATTCGGTAACGGGATACGTGGACAGCAGCGAGTATTGAACTTGCAAAGTCGCGATTGGAACTCCTCGTTCTGCAAATCTTTGATGTACCCGTTTGAGTTGTTTTGGTCCATAGTTGGATAAGCCCACACCCTTGACGAGTCCTTGCTCATAAAGGTCAGCAAGACCATCCAAAAGTCCTCTTTCCTGCCAAGGAGCATAATTCGCCGTAGACCAGTGCATTTGTACCAAATCCACATTTTTTCCCAGCCGCTTGGCAGATGACTTGCAAGCTGACACCATTGATTGGCGTGTCCATCTCCAGGGATAAGCAGCAAGCTTGGTTGCAATGCAAATATTTTCTTTGCCTGAACCGAGATATTCTCTAGAAAATCGTCCCAGGAGTGACTCGCTTCGCCCATTCAATCTCCCAGTTCCGTAAGAATCACCCGTATCAAATAAAGTTACACCGTTGCTCACACAAAGGTTAAAGACGGCTTGTAACTGGTCATCCATGCTTTCGTCATATCCCCAAAGCAGTCGGTTACCCCATGCCCAAGTTCCGCAACCCATGCTTGGAAGGGAAAGTTCTTGACAAATTTGCATTTTTATTATCCTTGCTGAGCTAATCTCCAGTGTACTAATTTGCTAGATTTGCCTTTGTTGAGATCTTGCACCATTACGAGTAAATTACTAATACTTATATGAAACAGTGTTTATATTTACTCAAAAATCAGTTCTAGCTTTTTCAGTCCATTTCAATGGACTTAGCGTATGCAGCCTGGGACTTACAGTCCTAGGCGGATGAGAACGGAGTCAAATAATATGTCATGATTTTGACATTTGTTTGACCAGGTGCAAGATGTCAGTTTGGTTAGCATGCAATTTGGGTTGACGCCACAAGGTTATCTTTAACTCCTCGCAATAGCATCCCAAGCCTTGAGTTTCTATTTGATGATTATATATCCAATAAAAAATTCGTCGTGCTTTGGCGAACGCAACATTTGTTGAAGGATAAATACGGGGGCTAGGACAAAAAACTTCTCCATTAATATGGATTGCAGCAATATGCCAATAATCGCTGCCTTCACCTTCTGGGATAATTTCTAAAAACCCGTCTTTTAAAGGTTCAATAATTCCCATATTTATACAACCTTAACATCAATTCACTTTACAAATCGCCTCTAAGATCTCAGTATTTGAAAATAGCCAATCAAGCTGTTTCTCTCTTTACTTGATAGCAGCGGAAGCAGCAGCAGCACGCAAGATAGGTAACGGACTGTTTCATTCACTGTACTCAAAATCAGAACAGCAACCGATATAGTCACCCATCCAAGAGCGACTGTGTAATTTGGACTACCTATCTCTTTTGCTATAAATATATGAATAACTATATAACTGCCTAATGCAGCTATTTCTGCCCAGCCATAACCAACCATCCCTAAGTACGGTACAAGTAAAAAGGCACTTCCGGCAAAAAGTACTATGTGTGCTGTATGAAACCAAGTGACCGAAAGATTTTTACCTAAGAGATAGAGGACTGACGAATGTAAGTTGAAAATAGAATTAGCAATATAGCCAATTGCAATCAACGGAAAAACTTGCAGCAGTGGAGTCCAAACTTTCCCAAAAACGACTGGTAATATAACAGGCGCTACTATTGCAAAAGCAGCCATTGGCAAACCAACAGCTAGTGCTTGTAGACGCATTCCCTCTTCAATACTCTTACGTAAACGAAGTGGATCATTCTCTAATTTTGCAAGCGCCGCCATAGCCAAACGCCAGGTGACAGACTTGGCAAAAGCCAGCATTTCTGCTATGCGAATCGCTAAAGCGATAAAACCAACAGCTTCAAGCCCAGCAAAACGTCCTACAATAACTGGATTGACGAGCGATCGCAATTGCCAAATCCACGTTGAACTTGAGTAACTCAAACCATATACCAACATCTCCCGTATTAAACTGGGTTTCCAGCATAAGCGTGGGCGCAGATCAGTACTAAAGACAGTTAGTAAAACCATAGTGATTTGCTGCAGCCACAAACCACCAGCAGGTGCCCAAGCACCAAGTTCTTTAGGTGCTAGGTAATGTGCCAGGGGTAAAGCTGCTACATAATAGCTAACTTGGCTGATTAACTCGATATAGGCAACACGCTGGAAATTTAAGTCTCGATCCAGTTTGATTGTCAAAGGCAGGTTTAACAGCGAAAGAGGTAACGTTAAACCCAAAGTTGCCAACAGTGGTGCGGATTCTGGAACGTTCAGCATCTGGGCAATAATGTGTTGCCCTAATACAAGAGTGAGTGTAAAGAGACTGCTAATACACAGCAACAGAGTAAAAACTTGGTTATAATCTTGTTGGTCTGGGTTAGAAGTTTTACGTAGTAAATAAACATCCAAGCCCCATATACCCAAACCACCAAGAAAACTTACAATTCCATAACTCACTCCATAAAGTCCATATTGAGCCGGCCCAATCACTTTAGTGATGAATAATACGCCAATTAAACTGAGTAAGATACCCAAAGCTTGGCGTATGACCATCAAGGCTCCACCCTTGATGACTTTACTACGAAGTCCCACAACAACTCCAAAAATAAATAAGTTGGACTTTTCTTTTGCAAAGAATTCATCTTTTCAGGCTATCCTAAAAAGATGAATTAAAAGGTTCTTTAGTTAACTCAAAAAATAGTCGGACAATTTTCTTCCGAATTCTAAATTCCGAATTCTTTCTTCTTTATGTTGCACGAGCGAACAAACCTCGACGTAGACTGCGATTAAAAGACCGTATTTTCTCATATCCATCAGGTCCAAGGAATCTCATGACTGCGATCGCTATATTTAGGCGAGTAAACCACGGTTTCAAAATCAGTTGAGGATACATTGCAAACGCTTGCTGAGTATAATGAAAAGCTTGTTTATAATCTTTAGTATCAATGGCTCTCCATGCTAAAAAAACATACAATCGACCATAACTCCTCGGTCTGAGGTATAAAATATCTGTGGGCAAAGAGCTATAGGTTTTCTCAATTAACTGGCGAAAACCTCTTAACATTGATTCGCAATCTTTTGATTTGTTGTTTGGGTGCTGGCGATACCTCACTAAAGGTTCTTTGACTACTCCATAGTGATAGCGAGTGGCGATACGTATCCACATATCTACATCTTCAATGTAACTCTCCCGGTCAAACAAGCCCAAGATGTCGAAACAAGAACGACGTACCATTGGTGAACTTCCACAGCAAACAGGACTGTCACATGATTCTACAACTTTCTTGTAGACATCACCCTCTGTATCGTTCCTCATGACTAAACCCGTGGGCTTGCTATTCTCATCTATAAAAGCTGTCCAACAGTCTACCAAACCCACCAAAGGATTATTCTCTAAGCATTGGGCTTGTTTTTCTAATTTAGTTGGTTCCCAAATATCATCAGCATCCAAAAAGGCAATATATTCGCCTTTCGACTCAACAATTCCCTTATTTCTTGCCGCAGCTGTGCCTTGATTTTCTTGGGAAATCAGTCTGATTCGCGAGTCTGTGATTTGAGAACCCCATTCAACAATTCCATCGGAACTGCCATCATTAATAATTAATACTTCAAAATCTGTGAGTGTCTGATTCAGAAGACTCTCCACTGTTTGTGGGAGATATTTCATGGCATTATATGCCGGAATAATAACAGTAACTTTTGGCATATTTTTATTTTTTTTGTGAATACATTAATTCTTTTCAACTAACTAAAGGTAAAACACAAGAGGTGAATTGTATGGCAAGAAGGAAGAAAAAAAAGACTCAAAGTTTGTCTCTCACTCCCTAACTTCTTCACTCCCTCACTCACTACTAATTATTTCCTATTCTCCATTGTCCATTATCGGTTGATGTGTTTCGGCGCAATATTTGAATAACTGTTTTCATTTTGTCATAGGTTTGATGCCCAAATGTTTTCAAGAGTGTCAAAGCTATGATTTGGCGGATGAAGTCCCAAGAAAAAATAAGTTGTGGATGATGAGCGATCGCCTGACGATTAAACTGCCAAGCTTGTTCATAATCTTTATTATTGATCGCTCTCCAAGCTAAGTAGAGAGAAATCCGACCATATCCTTTTTCTCTTAAAGGTAATAAATCTGCATGAACTGACTCAAAAGCTTTCTCAACAATTGTACGAAAAGCTTCCAAAGTTCCTTGACAATTTGTAGACTTACTACCTGGATATTGGCGATAGCGAACTAAGACTTCTTTTATAACTGCAAAACGATATCGCGAAGCAAGGCGAATCCACATATCTAAATCTTCAAGAAATGGTAATTCTCGGTTAAATAACCCTACCGTTTCAAAACAACTGCGACGAATCAAAGGTGTACTATCACAAGCGCATACTGTTTTAAACTGAACAAGCTGCTTCCATACGTCGTCTCCCTCTGCGTGAGAAACAACAACTCTTCCTGTAGACTTGCCTTGTTGGTCAATTAAAACTGTCCATGTATCTACCAAACCAACTAATGAGTTTTCTTCTAGATATCGCACTTGCTTTTCCAGTTTGGTTGGCTCCCAAATATCATCAGCATCCAAAAGTGCGATATACTCTCCAAGCGCAGCATAAATTCCTGTGTTGCGTGCTCCAGATGAACCTTGATTCTGCTGCGAAATCAGTCGAACTCGTGGATCTTTTATTTGAGAAACCCAGGAAACTGTTCCATCAGAACTTCCATCATCAACAATTAAGACTTCAAAATCTGTGAATGTTTGCTTGAGCACACTCTCCACAGTTTCTTTTAGGTAAGCCATAGCATTGTAAGCTGGAATAATCACAGAAACTTTCGGCATATGACCCTCTTGTATTTAATGAGTTGGTAACGACACTTTTTTCTTGGACTGCAAAATCATTTCTAAAATCAGATCGCGATAACGTAATGCGATCGCATCCCAACTAAAGCGAGCAGCATTCTGTCTAGCACGTTGACTCCAGTCACCACTCAGCGCATCTTTGATAGCAGTTGTGTAAATATCCATATTTGTGACATCACATAGAATACCACTCTCACCAACAAGATATCGCCGCATTTCATCGTCAGTAGCGACAACGGGTAACCCGCTAGCCATAGCTTCTAAGTAAACAAGCCCGAATGGCTCGTTAATGGAAGGGAGTGTAAAGACATCCGCACTGCGGTAAACTTCAGGCATCTGATCATGGGGGAAAGTCCGAATCGCAAACCGATGCGATCCCAGCAACTGATCTCCCAGCGCTTGAAAGTATGCGCGATCCGGTCCATCTCCACATATACAAAGACTAACCTCGCTTAAGCTAGCTACTGCTTGAATGGCTAGTTCAACTCGCTTATGATTCTTCCGGCTTAAACTAGCCACACACAGGGCGATTGGTTTTGGTAAATCAAGATTAATCGCTGTTCCTTTTGGTGTAAATCGCTCAAGATTCACACCATTGGGAATCACACTTGTTCGTTGCGTCGGTTTCAAATTATGGGCGAATGCTGCTGTCGCTTCATCCAACACAACAAGATGATCTGGACGAAAACGAAGATTGCGCTGCAAACATTTTCCCTCTGCATTTGAGCTATTGTGTTCAGTAAAAAGTATCGGCGTCCCCGTCAGCGCTCTGACACAAGCAGCCATTGCCAATCCACCATAATCATTGTGAGGAAAAATGAGGTCAGCAGGATGTCTAAGCAAGTGGAGTAAGCAAGGAAAAAAACTCGTTAGATGTTCCACCACAATCTCAGGAGTTGAGAATTTACCCATCAGTCGAGCAACCAGAGGGTGACGCACAGCATGATAAGCATGAGAACGGGGAATACATGGAATGGGGTGGCTAAAAGGTCCACAATCAGCGCCACTAAGCAGTTCGACTTCAAAGTAGGAACTCAGACGACGAGTCAGTTCAATCGCCACAATTTCTGATCCACCACTCCAGTTAACTCCAGTGCTGGGATGGACTAAGACAACTCGGTAGGGTCGTTCACCTCTTTTACTTAATTGAGTGTTATTGATGGGACTAATAGTTTGTTGGGTCATCTTTATAGAGAATAAAATAAATTCTAAAAACTCATGCTAGTAGTCCGTCAAGGCAACTTTGCTTAGTAAATTAACTTTTAAATTCATCTTCTTTTCCTCTTCCTTTGCGTTCTTTGCACGCCAGGTGCTTCAAGTCGGCGGAGCCGCCCAACGCACTGGCTTGTCTTTGTGGTTTTTTTTCTTCCCCTCAAAGTTGCCTTGGTAAAGTACTAGGTTGTCACTGCTTTTGGCTTGAAAAATGTGAGTAATGGTTTTTCGATATATAAATATATCAAACATCCACAAATGATAGCTATAATTGCAAAAATAAATCCTAACACATCTGCGAATACCAGGTTTTGAAAAATATTAAATGGTAATTTCTTCAAAACTTTCGTTATCTGGTTGATGAAAAAACCATGTGCTAGATAGATAGAGTATGATGCATTGCCTAAAAATAAAAGAAGATTAGGGACGTTAATAGTTTTTCTCAGTTCCAAAGAAGCACCACCTACAACAAGAAGTGTACAAGCAATGCCGAATGTCATAACAGATGATACTCCTAAAAATTTGTAGAAATAATCGATAGCTGATAACGTATACAGAAAAATCCCTACATATATAAATGGTATTCCATTACTAATTTTTTGGCTTAACAAAGCATAGGCAGCGAAGCAACCTAAAACAAATTCCAGATTTAACTCCGAAAAAACAAATTGAAGTAATATGTTATTTGGAGGTAATTGAAGAATACCAATAAAATGAAAAAATACGCCTGATAACCAAGCGATAATTATCGGAAAAGAAAACTGAGGTTTCAACGCAATCAAGAGTGCAAACATAAGGTAAAAGAAAATCTCAAAGCTGAGTGTCCAACTCACTCCAAGAAAGGTTGATGAAAGAATTTGTCTGTCTTGGGGAAAGAGCAGAAAAGCTTTGATAAATTCTCCAATACCAATATCCTTGATATTAGATTTATCAAACAATATGAAAGATGCAAATATTTTACTTGTTAAGACAACCCAGTAAAGCGGGTAGATGCGTGTAAAGCGTTTAAACAAAAATGTTCCTAATTGGTTTTGATGACCTATATCCTTCTGATGAATATAAAACATGATAAAACCGCTTAAGACAAAGAAAAAGTCCACTCCTGATCCTCCAAAAGTGGTTATTTTAAATAAAAAGTTTTGATTCAAATTCTGGTTATATATGAGATCTGTATGGGCAAGTACTACAAGTACTGCTGCCAACCCTCGATAAACCTGAATAAGATTTAGTCTTTTCGCTGACATAAATTCTAAAGTTTCCAAGCCATAATTTTTATCATCAGTAAAAACGCTTTGGAGAACGGATCAACGTAGTACACGACGGCGGAAATAAAGCACCCATTCAAAATCAACGAAAAACTTACATCATAAGCATTTTGAATTTTGAATTTTGAATTTTGAATTCCGCGAAGCGGTAGTAGTACTGCTCTCTACAGGGTGTTCATTCCAGTTCCACCCTGCGACTGCCATTAAAGTGAACCAATAAAAAAACAGAGTTGTATGACTCCAGATATTTTCTGTAATCATTCCTACAGGGATAGCTAGACAAATAGCGAACATAACTGAACATAACTCACGTTGAGCGCTGCCAGGTGGTGCCGATCGCATAAGCTGGATAAGACGCACACCTTGAGCCACAATAAACACTAAAAAAGTTACAAAACCAAGTATCCCACCTTCTACTAAAGCTCGGACATAATCATTGTGAGGAAGCAACCTATTAGTAGATACATTGATACTCAATCCCAAACCGTAACCTAAAAAGGGATGCAGACGCCAAGCATTTAGCAATGTATACCATTTGGAAATTCGCCAGTTAAAACTGTTGTTATCGCTTTGTGAAAGTAGAATAGCTCGCGACACATCGATATTTGGATTGAGTAGGGGTGTATTGGCGAGTGAACTTAGGCGTTCTCGTCCAAACTCGGTGCTGGCAAATAGTCCCAGGACAAGCGCTACAAATAAAACTCCACCTATGAGGTTTACTGGGCTTAATTTCGGAGCAACTAAAACCACAACAAAGGTAGCAATCATCATCAAGCCAAATAATGCCTTAGTACTCACATAAAAAAATGCTAGTAAACCTAGCAACAATAACCACACAAAGCTTTGTCTTGATTGCTTGAGTTTCCACCAGGTTAAACCAATAAATAGTAACAGCAAAGTGACAAACCCATTAGGGTGACCAATCGTCCCTTTGATGCGAAAACCTTCAGATGCTAATGAATCACTATCATAGTTTTGCGCTGAGAGAAAAGCGGGTAAGACAGAAGGTATGAACATCTGCATCAACCCTACCACGAGCGGTGCTACCAAAGCTAAGAACAGCACAGAGATCATTTTCTCAGGAGGAATTCGGTCTTTGAGCTGCATCACCAACAGATAAACCATCAACCACGAAAAAAGACGAATCCATTCACGGATGCTGTCTGACAAATACCCAGCAGCTAATCCCAACCCTCCCAAACACAGGAGTACCACCCACAAGCCTTGTAAAAGAACCCAGCCAGCAAAAAACCACAAAAAGCGGTCAGTCTGTACAGTTTGCCTTCTCAATAACATTACTGTTACATAAAGCAAAGTCAGAACATCCAACCCAAGAGCAAACATCGCTGGTAGTTGTTGCCCAGAGAAAGGATCTAGAGAGGTACGTAAAACTAAAAGTCCGAGAACAACTTGTTCAAAGCTAGTAAAAAAGTAAAAAAGAAATGGTATTGCACCCAAAGCTAAGCCCAAGTAAAGAGGTTTGGTACTTCCGATCAAGAATCCTGTTACCAAACCAACTACCACACCTGCTAACCCAATTAAGAGTCCCAGACGAGAAGAAGGACCCAAGCGTTGTTTGGTCAACATTACTACCTCTGCCTCATACTGTTCGCAGAATCTCTAGTCTCAGATCTTGCACCAATCAATTGCTTCTGAGATTTGGGTAATCGAGGTCGGTAACGATAACTAGGATAACGGTAACTTTGTGTCAAATGTGTCATTCCATTCACCGCGACTCCCAGGATAGGGATCCGATTTTGTGTTAAATCCCGTACACATCTTGAGAGAACTTCTTTATCCGTGAAGCCTGGACGTGCAACCAGCATAAGTCCATTACCTTCTTGAGCTAATGTTAATGCATCCGCACAAGCAGTTAAGGGTGGTGTATCTATTATAACTAAATCATAATTTTCAGATGCTTCTGCCATCAAGGATTTCATCGCGACTGACTCTAGCAATTGCGAGGGACGGGCGTGTTGATTGCCACAAGTCAATACATCTAGGTTCTCAATATCTGTTGGCTGCACAGCATCCAGCAAGGATACATTTCCTTCTAACACATCGGTAATCCCTGGACCAGGGGCTAGGTTGAACAGTGTGTGCTGGGAAGGTCTTCGCAAATCTGCATCAATAATCAATGTTCGCCAAGATAGCATACCTACAACAGCAGCAAGGTGTGATGCGACTATAGATTTACCTTCTCCAGATATAGTACTACTGACAACAATCACCCGCAATTGTTCCGATTTGCGAAACTCTAAAGTTTTGAAGAGTGTGCGGTAAGGTTCAATCAACTCCATATTATCTAAGAATTGACTGGCTGGGTCAAGAACAAGCGTTTTAGCGGGTAAACGTGGTAAAATTCCTAGCAATGGTAGCTGTAGTAGTTCTTCGGCTTCGGCAGGATCGCGTAGTGTATTATCCATCACCTCTAGAAGTAACACAACGCCAACACCTAGCATTATTCCAAACACACCAGCAAGTGCTAATACCACTTTCTGTTTGGGTTCAGATGGTGATGATGGTGCAACAGCATTTTCGATCGTACGAATGTTGCTCACCTTTTGTGCTTCTGTCAGCCGTGCTTCTTCCAGTTTGCCTTGGAGGAACTTCAAAGATACTGCGGCTTCTTCCCGTTTGCGGGTTAGTACAGTGAGTTGTTGCTGTTTCATGGGTAGTTGAGCCAGACGATTCTGGAGTTCAACTTTCTTTTGCTGGAGAAGTTTCACCCTATCATTAACTGCAGACTCTTCGATTCTATTGAGGATAAATTTGGAGTTTAAATCTTGAGAGAGTTGATCACCAGCGAAATTGTTTGTGGAGTCGCTTTGATTTTTTGAGGATACGCGACCCAGTTGTTCTGATAATACTGCACGCAAGGCATCCCGTTCTCCAACTAAGTTTGCCACAGCTGGATGATCATCTGTGAAGCGCAAACGAGCTTCAATGATTTTATTTTCCAGTTCTGATAACTTAGCTCGCAGTTTCTTAATTTCTTCGTCTTGTCCGCTGCGAACGGATGAATAGGCGTTGTTCAGGTTTGTACTTTTGGTAACTTGCTGCAAGGATGCATCTCGCGCTTTGATCTCTTGAAGTTGAGCCGAGAGAGTACGCTCTTGGTCTTCTACAGTTGCTATACTTTCCACCAAGCTTTTTGTTTGTTCTTCAACAGAGACAATACCGCTCAATTTTCTGTATTTGTTTTCTTGCGCTTCAGCTTGTAGCAGCTTATTTTCCGCCTCGGGTACTTGTTTGCGTTCCAAAAATTGCTTAACCTTTGTAGCCTCAAGACCAATACTTTTTGTGTTGTCCTCAACCGTCGCTTGAGAAATGGCGTTGAGTAGCTTCGCTGCGAGCTGAGGATCGCGAGATTGATAACTTAGTTCCAAAATATTCGTTGCGGGAACAATTTTAACTTTTAAATTACGAGCAAGTTCTGTAGTTGATACAGGACTTTTAGATAAATCACCGTAAGTCTTGGGAAAAGCAATCGCGATCGCTCGTTCAAGAACACGTTGCGACTTGATCAGTTCTGCTTGATCAGCCAAGGGACTAATTCCTGGTGCGTTTGCAGAGACTTGAGTGAGATCACGACCTAATTCTGAGACACTCACCCTTTTGTCGTCCAGCATCAGTCGCGCATAAGTTTCATATTTACTTGGGGTGACTGAAAGATATGCGATCGCCCCACCAATCACAGCAACAAATGCAGCGACTGCGGGAATACTTCGTCGCGTCAGCACTGCTAGTACACTTGATATTCCTTTTTCCATAACATCTTTCTCCCTTATTTCATGAGTCATGAGTCATAACTCATGACTCATGAAAATTTGAACAAATAACTTGGTTGAGTTCACCCTATACTTACGACACAAGTGTGCCGTAAGTTCTACAGTATACGCTGCGATCAGCGCTGGCTGACGCCACGCCTTACTCACCAGTCGCCTAAGAGGTCACAACAGCCTGCTTTTGGACAAATCTGACCAGTTGCTGTCCAGTTGAAAACTTACTTGGTGCTGTAGGATCACAAATGACTAACCACTATTTTTTCCCCATAACCTCCGCAAGTCCAGTTTGGTTTTGTTGGTAAATACGTACTGGTTCGGGGGAGGTAATAAGTGTTGTATAGAGTTTTAGGGTTTCCGAGGTGATGTGATCCCAGCTATAGTTCAGTTGTACGTGCTTTTTTGCATGCACAGCCATTGCTCTTAGTTCTTCTGGGTGATCTATTGCCCAGTTTAAGGTACGAGTCAAAGAGCTAAGGTTTCCGGCTTCAAACAATTTTTCCCTCCCTCCACTAATTAATTGCTTGTGAGGTGGGATGTCACTTGCTACGACTGGTATCTCTTCCTCCATCGCCTCTAACATTGCTAGAGGTAGTCCTTCTAGATTAGAGGGAAGGACAAATAACCCTGCTCCCCGGACAATTTCCCAAAGACGTCGTCCCCTCAGTTCGCCTGCAAAGACAATATTTGGATTATTTGCGACCTTTTGTAATAGTTGTGAAGTGAATGATTTCGTATCGCTCACACCACCCGCTAGAACAAGTTTCCATCCAGGAGGATTCAAAGCACTAAAGGCGTCAACTAGCAAGTCAGGACATTTTTCTGGTACCAGTCTACCCAAAAAAACAATATAGCGCTTTTGCTGAAGACCTAATTGAGTACCGTAACCAAAATTGGGATCAGATTCACCATACCTGGCTGGGGCGTTGGGGATGTAGACTGTGTCCCGATCATAAGTTTGTGAAAAGTAGGTTTGGAGGACATTAGACACGACGATCAGTCCGTGAGCGAAACGAACTGCAGCCTTCTCTCCCATTTGAATCACGCGAGTTGAAAAACTCCCCCACTTAGCACGTTGCCAATCTAAACCTTGACAGGTTACGACAACCTTTGCACTATTGATAAATTTTGGTAAACAAGTGAATAGAGATGGACCAAGAGCGTGAAAATGAATGATATCGTATTTTGTGGTGGAAGCTGCTAGTGCTCCTAGTGCTGACGTCACAAAAGCATCCACTCCTCTTAAACCGAAACCAGGTAAAGAGATAACTTGGACGCCCTGATAGTCGTAACGGTCTTGCCAGGAACTGTCCGTATAAGAGGAGCGGGCAAATAAATCAACAGAGTGTCCTTGTTTGACCATACGAGGATACACTTCTGCACAGTAATGCTCAATGCCGCCCTGTTTGGGAGGTAGACCTTTTGCACCAATGACAGCAATTTTCATACTAGTTAAGCCGTGCTAGTTTTGTGATGGAAAAGTATGTACAAATCGAAATTAAGTTACATTTTGTAACACATAAAACAACAAGAATACAGAAGATGGGAACACAAAAAATCTCTGTTTCTCTGTTTCAATTTCTGAACTCTAAAAAAGCATTGCCTCTCCCTGATAACTATAATTTTTTGTATTTTTTCTTTCCTAGTTATTGTTTTGACATCACGTTGTGTTCAGACCGGAATAGCAATGCTATTGCGCTGTTCCCAGCGATTTAACATTTCGCTGTAAACCTGTTCAACAACCGTACTAGCTGCATAAGGCTTCGCAGTCTGCACGCAAGATTCTGTCGGATAATCTCCTGGATGTAGAAGCACTTTCCGTAAAGCATCTGCTATGCAGCTAGGCGTTCGTTCAGAACAAACAACCCCACTCTCAGCAGTTAGTAATTTTGGGGTTTCACCACATTGAGTCGTGACGACTGGAGTCCCACTCCCAAGCGCTTCTAAAACCACCAAAGGTAGACCTTCGTATGCACTGCTGAGGACAAAAACATTGCAGACACGATGAAGCTCTGCGAGTTGACTTTGAGTCACTGCTCCCAGCATCGTAATCTTATCTACAAGTCCTAGTCTTGCAATTTCCGCACGCATTTCTACTCCTAACTCGCCATCCCCCGCTACAAGTAGATGAATATGAGGCTCGTTTAAAGTAGCAAACGCACGTACTAGCAGAATCGGGTCTTTTTGAGGATGAAGCCTCCCAGCAAATAAAATAAAACGAGTCTGTTCATCCACACCTAGCCGAGACGCCAGTTCTCGCCTTTTAATTTCTCGTTCATCTTCTCTTAACGGGTAAAAAATTCCATTGTCAAAAGAATTTTTGATGTACGCAATTCGGTCTTGCAAGCGAGGATAACGCTGCTTATATAGTTGCGCTGCATCAGTATTACACGAGAGAATTTGGCTAAACTGGCGAACTAACAGACCTTCTAATGCAAAATATGCAGCTGGAAATCTTCGCCAAAGAATAGCTTTTTTATTACCAGCAGCTTGCATTTGCGTCTGTATATCATTGTGGATAAACAGAGTTTTTTCCCCCTGCCAATTAAGAGCTGCGATTGTTGGCTCTATCCTGTGAAAATGCATAAAGTCGGAAGCAAAACGATGCCCTAAAAGAGCTGCTGTATATTTTAGGGTTGTTGGAATTAAGCTTCGGACGTTATCATCTTCCAGTGTAAATAAGGGCAAAAAAGCAATTTCTCTACCTGCAAATTCTGCTTGTTGCCATTTACCAACAGGCTTTTTTGGATCAG
Organism: Brasilonema octagenarum UFV-OR1; assembly: GCF_963888615.1. Classification (NCBI taxonomy): domain Bacteria; kingdom Bacillati; phylum Cyanobacteriota; class Cyanophyceae; order Nostocales; family Scytonemataceae; genus Brasilonema; species Brasilonema octagenarum. Next base: position 23,372 of record NZ_CAWPKW010000308.1, read on the forward strand.
TATTAGTTCCTACGAGTTTTACCTCAAACTGGCTGGGAGCGTATTTGATGAATGTATTTATGAGTGTTTGTATACCTCCAATTGTGGCGTTCCAAGGATTAAATTGGTAAAATATCGTGATAACAGGTTTACGCATGGGGACTACCCTGCACAACTTTTGTACAAGAAATCAAATGTTTTTCAATTGTCAAAAAGCACTCAAAAACTTTAAATATATCCTCCTACACACTAAAGAATTTGAGCGTTTTTGTATTCCTCCAATAGTCATAATCAAGTGGCTGAGATATCAGTATCATCTTGGCATATTGTAAGATTTATAACCACTGCCGTACAAACACAGAAAAAGTTTTTTACCTTCAAAAAAGGTACATAATTTCTATGTGATTTTTACACTTAAATTGAATTACATTTATCAAATAGTAATATTTCTGAAGCCAATTTTTACTGCAAAAATCTGAACTTTATCAAATCTTTATAATGATTGTATAAATTTTACACGACTGCTATCAACATTATGGTATGCTGTTCTCTTTATACACTTATGAAAAAAGAAGACAAAATTTACAGCAACTTAATAAATCTAATTGTAAAAAAAAGGACGTTTTGAACTCTGTCTACGCCCAAATGTGAAAAGATGCTTGAAGAAAGCAGAAATATTCAAAGCAGTTATTGTGAAGGTCAGAGCATGAGTGGAGAATTCAAACTCCCACTCAAAGTATTGACCACCAAATCTGCGGTTTAGTGGTCAATAGTAAGCAATATTGGCTACCCCATAGAATCAGTAAACACTGAAGCGCTGTTATATCTGTTACGGCTTAGATTTTGCTTCTAAGTTTTCTAAGCGGCTTCTGAGTTCTTGGTTTTGTTGTTTAAGTTGGTCAAGTTCAGAACGTAACTGACGAAGCGCTTTTTCGGAACCAATGTTGGTTTGCACCTTGGAAATCTCTTCCTCAGCGTAGCGACGTACGCGCCCATCTGGTGTTTGGTCAGCCAAAGCTTGCAAAATTCCGATTGCTTTGGCGATTTCCATTTGTCCAAGGGCTGCGACTACTGCTATTTGAGTTAAAAAGAATGTTTCGTTGGAAATTTCTGTCAATCGCTCTAAAACCCGTTCCACATTCGCACTATTTTGACCAACAGAAATCTTTCCAAGAGCACGAATTGCGGCTAAACGCAAGGGTTGTGGTACACCAAGGTGGGTGTATTCCATGAGGAGATTTAAAGCGGCTTCTGAGGTTTTGAGTTCGCCAAGAGCTGCGATCGCACCACTGCGTACGACCTCATTCCAACCCGCCTTCTCTTCCAAAACGGATTTTAGCAGCTTGATTACCTTTGCTTCCTTTGGTTTATCTTCTGTTGTCCCAGCCGCTATGACTCCTACAGCACGAGTTGCTGTGGCTTCTACATAGTAGCTAGGATCGCCTACCTCCAACAGTTCTTTCAACACCTTATAGCTTTCATGAGTTTTGACCTTTCCAAGTGCTTCCACCACAGCACGGCGCACGTATGAACTCTCATCCTTTAAACCAACAACCAACTCATCAAAGACTTGATCAAGCTTGATTTCTGCGAGTTGTTTAGCCACCTCGACGCGTACACCCCAGAAGGGTTCATTTTTGAGTGCAGCAGACAGCGTTTTTAGGGCTTTATTACCGCCTTTTTTCGCCAAAGCTTCCGCTGCTAGGATGCGGGAGATAGGGTTGGGATCAAATTCCAACTGCGCTTTCAATTCTGGTAGTGGGTATTCCAGAGACACCGTTTTCAGGTAGTGATTCCCCACATCAAAGCTGATAAATTGAGGTTTTTGCTCTAGAGGGAAGTAGAAGCTTTGTTCGTGTTCATTCACTCGTACTGTAAAAGTTTTAAGGTCACAAGATCTAGTCTGTGAAGCAGTCAAAGAGGAAGTCTCGGAGTCTGGTTGTTGGACGTACCCAAAACCGATAGGGATTTTTAAGTCAAATAAATCGCTGTTATTTCCGACACTTGCTTGAGTTTGAGTCACGGTTATCTTAGCCAGCTTGGTATCAGAATCCCAGGAGTAAGCGACTTTAAAATCTGGATGACCACCGCGATAAACATACTGGTCAAAAAGAAATAACAGATTGCGCCCACTTGCTTTTTCAATCGCCCGTAGTAAATCAACTGTTTCCACAGTTTTGTGGGCATTATCCCGTACAAATGTCTGAATTGCTTTCCAAAACAGTTCTTCGCCCAATTGGGTCCGAATCATGTGATAAACACATGACCCTTTCTCGTAGATGTGACGGTCATAAAGTTCAATCGCTTCCCGGTAAACATGAGTGACCATTGGACGGCGATAGCGACTACTATCTTCAGCTAAATAACTACGAGCTTCCTGTAAACGATAGTATATGGCTTCTTGAGCACCGTACTCATGCTCTGTCCACATAACTTCGGAGTAAGAAGCCATCCCCTCCTTGATCCAAGCATGAGACCAGTGCTTAATCACCAACAAATCACCAAACCATTGGTGCGCTAGTTCGTGGACAACCAAGCTTTCTGTGTTGCGGTTATCTAATGCTGCTTTTTCATCTAGCAAACATCTATCGGTTAACAGTGTTGCAGATGTATTTTCCATTCCTCCAAAGATGAAGTCGTCAACACAGACTTGAGCGTATTTAGGGTAAGGGTATGGATAGCCATATTTTTCGCTCAAAAACTCTATCATCTGCGGAGTTTTGCCCATACTACGTTTGGCATCTTCTTCGCGACCTTTTTCAACGTAGTAGGTGACGGGTATTGTGTTCCACTCATCACGAATTTCGGCAAAATCACCAACTGCTAAAGTCATTAAGTAGGTCGGATGAACTTGCTGCTGTGACCAGTGGTAGATTTTGTCGTTACCAAGTTCATCTGTAGCAATAAGTTCCCCGTTAGAAATTGCTATCAAGGGTTTGGGGACGCGGATGCGAATTTCGGAAGTAGAAAGTTGTCCAGGGTAGTCAAAGCAAGGGAACCAAAAGCGGGAGTCTTCGTCTTCTCCTTGAGTCCAAACTTGGGAGGGTTTATGAGGATAGTGTTTGTCGCTTTGGATAAAGTACAAACCGCGTTGTGGTTTGTCTGCTGAGTAATCGATCGCAATGACAATGGACTTGTCAACTTGTGTAGGTGGTTCGAGTTGGATAGATAACTGTTGTCCATCGTAGTCAAAGTTTTGCGTTTTTCCATCCACTTGTACTGATTCGATACCTAAGTTGACAGCATCTAAATTTAAACGGTCAATACCGTCGCGGATTGGTTTAAGTGTTATGCTACAACGACCTTGGTATTTTTTGTTAACGATATCCAAACTGAGGTCTAAAAAAATATGCTCTACAAGTCCCGGATGATCTGGATTGTAATGCGGTTTTGCCCCAGGTAACTCAAAAGTTTTATACTGTGTTTTTTCTGTATCAAAAAAATGTTGTGACATTGATGTTTACTGAATCTTGGTAACCCTGAAAATTCCTTATGAATGTTGTAAGGAAAAACAGCTTGATCGCGTGTTATCCCTATGTCAACTTAGGATACACCCTAAACATTTTGTACACTGTTGTCATTGAACATACAGTGTTTTGCCCCTAAGCAATTTAAATTCTGTAATAATATCCTGATGGTTTTATATAGCTTAGAATAGCTTGTTACCACCAAAAGGTATATATTTTTCAGATAAAGAACAATATCATTTGTGGATTTGTTCTTGACGCTTTTGAAGTACTACTTAGATCGCTATTATACTCATATTTTTTCCGATTGACAATCTGATCACTAAATCGTGATAAATAGCGTGCAGCCTTGTTTAGTGAATCCGCAAAATCCACAATGACATTCTTACTAAGATCTAGGATAATTCGTTGAGCAAAAGGGAACATTTACAATGCCCGAAAGTCGGTCAAAATTTATAATTCCTGCTGTTAGTACTGCCGTAGTTGTGGCAGGAGGAATAGCAGCGTATATGTATTTGAAGGGTGGTCCCTCTGGAGATATTTCTGATGTTTTGGGCGCTGCTAAAATCGTGCCAGATGAAGCAATTTTGGCAACTTACATTTCTACTGAGCCAAAAGTTTGGGCAAAGTTAGAGCAATTTGGCACTGCTGAAGCACAACAGATAGTCGCACAAAATTTGGAGAACTTCAAGAAAAAACTGTCTACTGATAGCAATATTTCTTACGAACAAGATTTAAAACCTTGGGTTGGTGGTGTTATGGTTGCCATGCTACCCTCAAGTCCAGCAAAACCTGTTGCACAGAATACTCTGCAAGCAGCACAGGAACCTAAAATTTTGGTGGTAGTGGGAATCAAAGATAAATTGGGTGCCTTGAATTTTGCTAATAAATTGAAGGCACAAAAAGAGGTCAAAGTAGAGGAAACTGACTACAAAGGCGAAAAAATCATAGAAACAACTGGTAAGAATGATCACAATTATACTGCTGTTTTAAATACGACTTATGTTGTCATTGCTCCGGAAAAGCAATCTGTAGAGCACGCAATTGACACTTACAAAGGTGAACCTTCCTTTGCAAGTAAAGAAGGTGCAAACAATATGTTAACAAGAGGTGTCAATGTAGACAACACCCTGGCGCAAATTTATGTACCGGATTATCGCAGCATGGTACAGCAATTAATAACCGCAAATCCGAACGCCACGCCGATTTCTCCAGAAAGCATGAAGCAGTTAAAGCAGATGAAATCTATGGTGGCGAATGTAGGAATTGATAATACGGGTGTGCGGATGAAAGCCATTGCCAAGTTAGACCCAGAATTGGTCAAATATCAGTATGAAAACAGTTCTGCTGATGTGGTATCTCAATTTCCTGCTGATACAATCGCCATGTTGAGCGGAAAAGGAATCAGCAACTGGTGGTCAGGGCTTGTGGAACAATCAAAAGATAGTCCTGAGTTGAAGCTTACGCTTGAACAAGCTCGATCGCAACTGAAATTAGTCAATATTGACCTGGATAAAGAGATTTTCGGGTGGATGAATGGAGAATTCGGTTTTGCTGCTATTCCATCAAATCAAGGTGTGTTGGCGCAGATTGGTTTTGGGGGAGCGTTAGTTTTCCACACAAGCGATCGCAAAATGGCTCAAAGCACTCTCAACAAACTGGATGACTTTGTTAAAGCACAATCAGTCAATGTAGCAAAAAGAAGTATCGGCGGTAAAGAAGTTACAGAATGGCTGATTCCTCAACAAGGAGCTTTATTAGCACACGGCTGGCTAGATAATAACTCCGTATTTGTCACTATTGGTGGTCCGGTAGCCGAAACTCTAGCAGATCGTAAAGGTGAGTCTTTACAAGGTAGCAACAACTTCAAAGCTGTTACTAACACTCTCCAAAGGCCTAACGGTGGATATTTTTACTTAGATATGGACAAAACCGTACCTCTGTTAAATCGTCTTGCCACTGCACAACAGCAGCCGATGACTCCTGAAACAAGTGCGATCATAAGTTCCATTCGCGGTTTGGGTTTGACTGCTACTAGCCCCGACAAAACAACTACCGAAGTTGAGATGTTGCTCGCCCTCAAGCCGAAAAATGGGAATTAGGAGGACTGGTAATTCACCTGTGTACATCTGGTGTTGATCTGGTGGTTCTCACTTCTAAATACATACTTGGTGCAATATGATTCATATAGACGGGCTTTCTCCTGATTGCAAAGGTAGACAATTCATTCGATCAACATTAGTGATGAACACAGCTGTAAAAAATACTCCTGGATTAGCTTCGCGTTTTGTAAATGGCGTTCTGGCAATCAAGCCTTTAGCCAGTTTAGCCAAGCATCAAGCTAGGCAAATGATGATTAAACGCGCTAAGAAAATAGGGGTGAATTGGCTCGAAGAAGCACAAACCCTACAAGCGCGTAATTGGCAAGCTGACTTCGCTAAAGTACAAAATCCCCAAGTTACTTACCCAGAATACTACTTCAGCCCATTCCATGCTTACGAAAAAGGAGACCTCTGCTGGGAAGCTGCGTTGGAATTTGAAGTTGCTGCCCGCACCGTCCACGCTGGAATTTGGCGGGATGCTGGGGCGAAGGGTGATCCCATGCTACGCCAGAGTTACCATGACATTCTAAAACAGCAAATTCTCCAAGAACCACAAGACATTCTAGACATGGCATGCGGTGTGGGTTTGAGTACTTTTGCTCTACAAAAAGTTTATCCCCATGCCAAAATTACGGGTTTAGACTTATCTCCCTACTTCTTAGCCGTTGCTCACTACCGTAGTGAGCAGCACCATGCTAATGTTAACTGGATTCATGCGGCTGCTGAATCTACTGGGCTACCAGATACCTCGGTTGATTTAATTTCCATTTTTCTGATGTGCCACGAACTGCCTCAAGCAGCAACTCAACAGATTTTTGCTGAAGCCAGACGCCTACTGCGTCCGGGTGGACATCTGGCAATTATGGATATGAATCCCAAATCTGAAATTTACAAGAAGATGCCGCCTTACATTTTGACGCTGCTCAAAAGCACTGAACCGTATCTTGATGAATATTTTACGTTGGATATTGAGCAAGTGATTGTAGAGGCGGGGTTTAAAACTCCCACCATCACTCCTAACAGTCCCCGTCACCGCACTATTATTGCTCAAGCGTAAAGACGTAAATGCTACGTTCCTACATGGAATTGTTGTGCGCAGTCATACCACCGCTACTACTTCTGCTTTACTACTATTACCGCATCCCTTCTGCCCCTTCTTTGATGCGGCTGCTGTTTTTCTTTGTGTTAGGAGCAATATCTGGTGTTCTTGCTTTGGCGTTGGAAGGGGTTTTTGAAACAGTCGCCAACAATGTTGTTGACTGGGAAAGAATGCAGCGTGTTTTCCCAGGTGTTGTTGTGCGACAACTTATAGAAGTCGGTCCTGTAGAAGAAACCTGTAAGCTGGTAGCGGTGATTGTCCCAACTTACCTTTTCCAACCTCGATACCGATTTCGCCCCACTTCTGTTTTTCTATTTACCATAGCGGTTGCCCTTGGATTCACTGCCCAAGAGAATTGGATTTACCTTTCTCACGACACGGCACCAATTTTTGAGCGAATTATCAGCACACCAATTCATGCCATGTTTTCTGCCCCTTGGGGGTATGTCCTGGCAATATGTATTAGCGAAAACATTTCTTTGTATGGATATCGGCAGTTTTTGCCTGCTGCTTGGCTCAATGCTGTGATTTGTCATGGTTTAGTAAATGTTCTATCTATGAGCGATCGCTATCCAATACCACTAAATTTGCTCAATTATGGCTTGTTCCCGTTTCTGTTGTGGATGTTTTGGCGACTACAGCAGTTACTGCGAAGGGTGCAAGGCGAACTTCCAATCATGCTGATCTCTGGATACACACCTAAACAGCGCTTCCAACAACGTATCAAAGTGCTGTTAGCTTTGTTGCTGGCTGGAAATGCTCTTTTTGGGCTATTTCTTTTAGTCAAAAGTCTGAGCTTGTTGAATATATCTCAGCTTTTTGACCGTGATGTTGTGTCATTTATACTTAGCCGCTTATTGCTAAATGCTGGTTTTGGACTTGTAGCATGGGTGATTTATACCTCTTTGCGACGTTCAGCACGTGAGTAACCCAAGCAAATAGCCCCCAACTTAATTACTGTTTATCAGCTAACTTGTCATAACGCCATCAAAAAAAGGATATATAATACTTGCGAAATCGCAATCCCAAATCATTAATTGGGAGTGGTTCTATTTTCGCAAATTGGTTGGCTTAACCACCAGACAAAAAATGAAACAAACAAAACAACTCACCGCAATCATTGAGCGCGAGGGAGATGGCTATGTATCGCTTTGTCCTGAACTTGATATCGCGAGTCAAGGTAGCACAATTGAGGAAGCACGGGATAACTTAGTTGAAGCGTTAGAGCTATTCTTTGAAACAGCAGCCGCTGCTGAAATCCAAGAACGACTGCATACAGAGGTTTTTGTGACACGCTTAGAGGTGAGCGTTGGGTAAGCTAGGTGTTCTTTCTGGTGGAGAAGTTTGCAAAATTCTAGAGCAGCATGGCTTTGTACAAGTACGCCAGCGTGGTAGTCATATAATTATGCAATTGCAAACAGAAGACTCAACAATAACTGTTCCTGTCCCTGCTCACGATAAGCTACGTACTGGCACTTTACAGTCTATTCTTCGCCAGTCAGGACTTCCTCGCGCCCTTTTTGAAGTGGACTCATGACAAGTGGCGATCGTGCTCAAATTCAAAATTCAAAATTCAAAAAAAGAAAAAAGAAAAATGAGATATAGCAGTTGCCAGGTAGATTAGGACATCAACTAATGAGAAAACATGGAAACCACGGGACAATTCCCAGCCTGCTCCCCTTCGGATTCGCAGTCGCCTGCGGAGGAGCCAGTACTGTTCGCGCAGCGTGGCACTTTGTGCCATAGGAGGGTTTCCCTCACTTGGTATCTGGCGTTGGAAACCCTCCCGCAGCGCTGTCTCACCTGCTCCCTGCTATAATTTCTTCTCCCCTGCACCCCTACACCCCCACACCCCTACTCTTCGCCAAAATCTTTGAATCACATCCGGAATCAAGAGAATTGCTTGTGTAGTTTTCCTTGTTCAAATAGTTCAGACATTAGAGAGAGGACTACACCAAGAAGCTGTCAATTCTTTTTTAAATTAAATTACAAAAGAAGAAAAATATGGAAAATTAGCATTTCGTTTTGAGTTTTCATTTCAAAAAATTATCCAATTGAGTAAATCTTATGAATGAGGTAATAATAGCCCGAACAATGGTAAGTTATGATTATCACTCAAAATGACCCCTTAGAAATACAATAAAAATTGATTTTGTAGCCGAGATATTTTCTATACAAGATAAATCAAACCATTGAGGGAGCCTATACAGATGAATACTTTGATACGTTTGTAGGTAAGTTCCAGAAAACCAAAAGATTTTTTTCACAGGAGGAATCAGATGCAAAACAACATAAGAAAACAAAACAACATAAAAAAATTTGTTTCCCCAGGTTTATTAGGAATCCCCTTAGTAGGTGCACTTGTGTTGGTTGGCTTAGTTGTCAATCGCCCAAAACCAGTAATGAGTAATCAGCTTGCATATATTGACCAATCCGCTGAATCGGCTGAAGATTCTGGGTTACCAACTTACACTTGGTTGCACCAAAATTCTTCTGAAGCCTCTTCTAGATCCTCTGAATTAACTGCACACAAAGAAACCCGACTGCGTAAAGCACTCGCCTCGGTTACTATTCCAACTGATGTCACCAAATCAAATGGTTTGGAAGCAGCCACAAGCACAGTCGCAATTGCACAACCCCAAACACCCACCAAAACTGCCAGTATTACGCCTACAGCAGCCCGGTTCCCTCAACAAGATGGCGTTTACCTCTACGGTCAATCACCCAAGTCTGGTCAATTGGGGCAAGGATATATCATATTTGAAAAGCACCAAAACAAAGTGACAGGTGCGTTATATATGCCTAGTTCTGAGTTTAGTTGTTTTAATGGCACACTCCGTTCCTCTGGAGAGTTGGCAATGACAGTGAATGGTTTCGCAGGTGACGAAAGCCCAACTCAAGTGGCAGCAAACAATACATTACCTCAGGTCAAAGATGGTGAGTCAAGCACTTATGCTCACTCTGTGACGTTGCAAGATTATAATCAGATAAATAATATTAGTAGTAGCGATCGCCAAGTTTTACAAACCTGTCAGGCAAATGTTCAAAAGTGAGGAGTCAGGAGGTAAGAATACAACTCCTAACTCCTCACTTAGCACTTCTTAATACTCAATTCCTGGTTGTGCCTTTATACCCTGATCTCGGAAGGGATGTTTGACTAAAGTCATTTCCGTAACTAAGTCAGCGCGTGAAATCAATGCCGCAGGTGCACCTCTGCCTGTGAGAATAACATGATTGTTAACTGGCTTTTGAGCTAGCCCAGCTAAAACTTCATCAACTTGTAAGTAACCAAGTTTAAGAGCAATATTAATTTCATCCAACAGCACCAGTTTGAACTGTGGATTGCGGATATATCCTAATGCTTTTTGCCAAGCGGCTATGGCTTTTTCAATATCGCGATCGCGATCCTGAGTATCCCAAGTGAAGCCTTCCCCCATAGCATGAAATTCTAATAAATCATCTTGCCATATACTGAAAACTCTTTTTTCTGCAGGTTCCCAGGCTCCTTTGATAAATTGGATTATAGCAACTTTATACCCATGACCTAGCGCCCGCAACACCATCCCCAGTGCAGCTGTGGTTTTTCCCTTACCATTACCAGTATGAACAACAATTAACCCTTTTTCGTTAGATGCATTCTTGATTCGCATCTCCTGGACTTCTTGGCGTCGCTGCATCTTTTTACGGTACTGTTCTGAGTTGAGGGAGGAATTTTCCCCAACCGCACTTACATTGGTAGTTGTCCAAGTTTCATCGGTTTGCATAGCGCTGGTGTTCAGTTTAGTGTAATTATTACAAGGCTTTATCAAAAATCCGTTGATTAAAATGTTAAATCAATCATAAAAATATAATAAATAGGTAAAAAATACAGGATATTCCTCTATAAACCTTACCACCTCTGCTAAGCGGGGAATATGATTAACCAGAACACTTCATTTGCAGCAACTGTGCCTCATACGCGCGTTGTACTCATACGTGTCACCTCACCCCCAACCCCTCTCCTTATTAAGGAGAGGGGTGCCCGTAAAGATGGGGTGAGGCTTTTTACCTGCAACTTGCTTGGTATTAATTATGGAAAATAGAGTTTCCGTTATTTTAGGGGACATTACCCACCTACAGGTAGATGCTATTGTCAATGCTGCCAATAATTCCTTACTAGGAGGCGGTGGTGTTGATGGCGCAATACATCGTGTAGCTGGACCAGAACTTTTGTCAGAGTGTCGCAAGTTACACGGATGTGATACTGGTCAAGCAAAGATAACTAAAGGTTATCATCTTCCAGCAAAGTGGGTGATTCACACTGTTGGTCCAGTGTGGGAAGGTGGAAATTCTGGAGAAGATGAGTTGTTGGCACAATGTTATCGCAATAGTCTAGCCTTAGCAGTAGAAAACGGAATCAAAACTATTGCTTTTCCAGCCATTAGCATAGGCGCATATCGTTTTCCACTAGAACCTGCTACTAAAATAGCCGTCAATGAAGTTAACAAATTTTTACACAGCAATAACTCTCTCGAACAAATCATCTTCGTGTGTTTTGGGCAAAATGCCTACAATTACTACTTGCAGGTGGTGCCAGAAATAACTTAAAGCTAGCCAGGATTGTAAGCTAGCTCTATGATAAAACTCTCAACCTACCAAGATCAATGCAGATTACTCAGTGTCTTCACACAGCCATTCTTGTCACGGATCTAGAACGAGCCGAACATTTCTATACAAAGGTGCTAGGATTGCCCAAAATAGAGCGCTCTCTGAAATATGCTGGCGCTTGGTATCAAGTTGGGAATCATCAAATTCACCTCATAGCTGCCCAGGGAGTCCCCACTGAAGACCAAAACGAAAAATGGGGGCGCAATCCCCACGTTGCATTCTCAGTTGCTGACTTAGACGCAGCCAAACAACAACTTTTAGATAACAACTGCTTGATTCAACCCAGCGCCTCCGGACGCCCAGCCCTCTTCACCAAAGATCCTGATGGGAATATTGTGGAACTCAGTCAGCAGTGAGGTGGAAAGTGGAGAAGTTGGGGAAATTGTACTTTTTGGGCGGATGATATTGGGGCGATCGCCTTTACTCAGATTTTGCACCTCCGGCTGAGTACGCCCAGAACTCAAGTTCGTGGCTCATAAACACGCGTCC